>NZ_VOZV01000004.1:0-130834 GCF_013419565.1 Acinetobacter sp. YH12072
ATTTAGGAAAAACAGGTTGGACAGTTCAACGTTTACTCAGAATAATTCAAGTGAATTTGTTTGAAAGAAGAACTTTAAAAGCTTTATTTTCACCCGATAAAATACCCATAAAACAAGAGGAAGCTCAAATGAGCTTCCTCTTGTGAAAAATTGTGGGACAGCAGTGACCCGAGGGTGCTTTTTTTTCAGAACTATTCAAAACAGCTTTAAGCTCTCATTTTAAAATGGTTCAGTTCCTGATTCAGGGCAGCGATAATATCTGCGCGGCTGATAATTCCGACCAGACGCTGCTCACTCACTACCGGAATATAGTTAAAGGAACGCTCCACAAAATAGGGCACCAGATCCTGAATCGGCTGCAATGGCTGCACTGTGACTACCTTGCGGGTCATAATATGTTTGACCTGATGTTCCCAGCTGCTGCGCACATCTGCAGCACGTTTAAACCATTCTACCACCTGATACATGGCCAGCGTTCCCACCAGCTTGCCTTCCGCATTAACCACCGGCAGGCTCATCAGGTTCATTTCTTTAAATTTATCCAGTGCATGCTGAATATTATCATTGGCATGCAGGGTCACCACGTCTTTAGTCATAATGTCCTGACAGGTAAACTGGTTGACCGCACGGGCATTGGCTCGGTCCTGAGCTTCCAGAATAATCTTTTGCAGGTCATATTCACTAATGTCCAGCAGCTCGGTTTGCTGATCTAGTACTTCCTGAATATCTTGCGGCTGAATAGTGACTTTCTGGGTCGGGGTCGGATCTTTGGAACGGGTATTCAATTGCGCCTGCTGCGGATAACGCTTGCCAATCATTCGATTAAAGACGATCGCAATTACCATCAATAAGATCGAATTCAGCAGCACCGGATAGAAAACGAAAGCATAGCCGAGTTCATGCACCGCATTGCCGCCGAGTACCGCCGTAATAGCCACAGCACCACTCGGTGGATGCAGGGAATCGGTGGTCATCATCAGGATAATAGCCAAAGCTACCGCTAGACTAAAAGCTTCCGTCGGACTGGCAATAAACAAGGCACAGGTCACACCCACTACCGCAGCAATAGTATTACCTACCAGAATATTCCAGGGCTGTGCCAAGGGACTGGCCGGAACTGCAAACAGCAGCACAGATGAGGCCCCCATCGGCGCAATATACCAGGCTTCAAAATCACCCAGAATCCATAAACTCAGTAATGATGATACCGTGAGACCCAGTAGTGCCCCAATACCGCAGAGTAAACGGTCTTTGAGTGGAAGAACTTTAAAATTCGGTTTTAAGGTATTGAGCCAGTCGAGATTGGAATGGAACACGGCGCGCCTGATTTTAATGTTTACAGATTTTGCGCATTATAAAACTAGTCGCTTTAAAGATGTATTTATTTTATATCTTTTAATTACACTTAAATGGATGCTGTTTAAAAAGCTAAGTCACACACCAGAGAAAAACCATCCATCTAGTCCTATTTTACTATTCAATCTCTCATAGGATTTTCAATAAGATCATTCATGTCAGGTGATTTTAGTCTCAGCTTCGCTATGAGAACCAGATTTAATCAGAGGTTCGATTTTGAGCAGCTCGACCTGACCATAATAGGTTGAAAATGCTACATCTCCGGCATCTACCCCGGTGCCAATGCGAATCAGCTCGTCGACCGGAGCCAAACGGGTCGGATCAAACTGTACCCACCCGCCTTCCAGATAGGCTTCAAAAATGGCATGAAAATCGGGTAAAAATTTTTCAATTTTCACATAACCGACCACCATGCGTGCCGGAATTCCTAAAGCACGGCACAGCGCAATGCCTAAATGGGCAAAGTCACGGCATACCCCTGCCCGGTGGATCAGTACATCTGTCGCAGTCGTAAACTGATCAGAGCAGCCAGAGACATAAAAAATATTGTTATAAATCCACTGTTCAATGGCTTTTACACGCGTATAGCCGGGTGTCACCCAGCCAAATGAGCGTTTCGCCATTTCAAGTAATAAATCTGAATTGCAATAGCGGCTGGCCAGCAAATAAGGTAGTACTTCATCCGGCAGGTCTGGAATTTTGACTTCACTCAAGTTTTGCCTCAGATCATTCGGAATGCTCGGCTGACGGGTAACTGTCGCGCTATAGTTCAGTTCAAATGCCTCACAGGGTTCGAGTTGCAACCGGATATGACGGTTTTGATGCTGAGCATCCTGAAATTCATGCCACTTGACCGGCATATTCATAGTGAGCTGTTCTCCGAGAATATTCTGATCGGGATGATGGGCGACCTGAACCATAAAAATAAATTCGGTAGGTTGCACAATCTTGTATTTTAAATGGCACTGAATTTGGTAAGTGGTCATGAAGTTCCTTATTATTAGGCATTATTATATTGTGTGAAGATTAAACTAATTCTAAGACCGCAATCGTATGAGATCAGTTTAACTTTATCGTGCTTCAGTGAACAGGATGCTATACATCTGATTTATTCCTGATTTTTGGATCTCATCCTATTGCTATTCCAGCATAAAATTGCAGCAAAGCCGCGCAAAATCTGGCATGAATGAA
Organism: Acinetobacter sp. YH12072; assembly: GCF_013419565.1. NCBI lineage: Bacteria > Pseudomonadati > Pseudomonadota > Gammaproteobacteria > Moraxellales > Moraxellaceae > Acinetobacter > Acinetobacter sp. YH12072. The sequence goes on from NZ_VOZV01000004.1 coordinate 2,548, forward strand.
GACCATTTTAATTTTTTCCAAAATATTTTCAGCGTATTAACCCTTTGCCACTCCCCTGTAAAATCCTTATAATCAAGCACAATTTTTCTCTAATTTTAAGTGGATGACCATGAGTCGCGCCATATCGCATATTGATACCTTCCAAGGCTTAATTCTTGCCTTACAAAACTACTGGGCGGAGCAAGGCTGCGTCGTGTTACAGCCTTACGACATGGAAATGGGTGCAGGGACATTCCACACTGCAACTTTCCTTCGTGCGTTAGGTCCCGAAACCTGGAATGCTGCTTATGTTCAGCCATCACGCCGTCCGAAAGATGGTCGTTATGGTGAGAACCCGAACCGTCTGCAACATTATTACCAGTTCCAGGTTGTGCTTAAGCCAAACCCGGACAACATCCAGCAGCTTTACCTAGATTCTTTAAAGGCAATCGGTATTGATCCTTTAGTTCACGACATCCGTTTCGTGGAAGATAACTGGGAATCTCCAACACTGGGCGCATGGGGTCTAGGCTGGGAAGTTTGGCTGAACGGCATGGAAGTGACTCAGTTCACTTACTTCCAGCAAGTCGGTGGTGTTGAATGCTACCCAGTAACCGGTGAAATCACTTATGGTCTGGAACGTCTGGCGATGTATCTGCAAGGTGTAGACTCAGTTTACGATCTGGTTTGGACCAAAGGTCAGTTCGGTACTGTGACGTATGGCGATGTGTTCCATCAAAATGAAGTAGAACAATCGACTTATAACTTCGAATATGCACCAGTAGAAAAAATGTTCGAACTGTTCGATTTCTACGAAGCTGAGGCGACCCGTTTAATCGAAGCTGAACTGCCATTACCTGCTTATGAGCAAGTGATTAAAGCATCACACAGCTTTAACCTGTTAGATGCGCGTGGCGCGATCTCTGTGACTGAACGTCAGCGTTATATTCTGCGTGTGCGTACTTTGGCACGTTCAATTGCGACCAGTTATGTAGCAGCACGTGCGAAACTTGGTTTCCCAATGGCAGAACCTCACCTACGTGACGAAGTCCTGGCTCAGCTTAAAGCTCAAGTAGAAGCAGAAGCGGCTCAAGCAGAAAAATCAGCGGAGAACAAATAATGTCTAAACATACAGTTTTATTTGAACTTGGCTGTGAAGAACTTCCTCCAAAAAGCCTGAAAAAATTACGTGATGCTTTAAAAGCTGAAACTGAAAAAGGCTTAAAAGATGCGGGTCTGGCTTTCGATGCGATCGAAGCTTATGCAGCGCCACGTCGTCTGGCACTTAAAATCGTAAATGTTGATGCTGCTCAAGCGGATACGCAAAAACGTTTTGACGGTCCTGCTGTGCAAGCGGCTTATGATGCTGAAGGCAAACCAACCAAAGCACTTGAAGGCTTTATGCGCGGTCAAGGCATTACGGTTGATCAGGTGTCTACTTTCCAGGCCGGTAAAGTTGAAAAAGTCTGCTACCTGAAAGATGTGAAAGGCCAAAGTCTGGACGTTTTACTGCCACAAATCCTGCAACATGCTCTGGATCAATTGCCAATCGCAAAACGTATGCGTTCTGCAGCTAGCCGTACTGAATTCGTTCGTCCGGTGAAATGGGTGGTCTTGTTAAAAGACAGCAATGTGATTGATGCAACCATTCAGGATCATAAAGCAGGCAACGTGACTTATGGTCATCGTTTCCATGCGCCTGAAGCGATTATTCTGGCCAATGCAGATGCTTATCTGGATGCCCTGCGCGCTGCGAAAGTGATTGCGTCTTTTGAAGAGCGTCAAGCAATCATCGATCAGCAAGTCAAAGCGCTGGCTGATGAAGTGAATGCGATTGCCATTGTTCCTGCGGATCTGCGTGACGAAGTCACTGCTCTGGTTGAATGGCCAGTTGCTCTTCGTGCCAGCTTTGAAGAACGCTTCCTTGCAGTTCCTCAAGAAGCACTGATCACCACGATGCAGGACAACCAGAAGTATTTCTGTCTGGTGAATGCTGAAAACAAATTACAGCCTTACTTCATTACCGTTTCAAATATTGAGTCTAAAGATCCGACTCAAATCATTGAAGGTAACGAAAAAGTAGTTCGTCCGCGTCTGTCAGATGCAGAATTCTTCTTCCTGCAAGATCAGAAACAACCGCTTGCGTCTCGTAAAGAGAAACTGGCCAACATGGTATTCCAGGCACAACTGGGTACTTTGTGGAACAAGTCTGAACGTATTGCCAAACTGGCTGTCGCGCTTGCTCCGATTACCGGTGCCAAAGCTGAAGATGCTGAAAAAGCAGCTTTACTTGCAAAATGCGACTTAACTTCTGAGCTGGTCGGTGAATTCCCGGAACTTCAAGGGATCGCGGGTACTTACTACGCACGTCTTGAAGGCGAAAATGATGAAGTGGCTGAATCTTTAGGTGAGCAGTATTTACCTAAATTCGCGGGTGACGTTCTGCCTAAGACTAAAACTGGTACAACGATTGCTCTTGCGGATCGTTTAGATACCTTGACTGGTATTTTCGGTATCGGTCAGGCACCAACAGGTTCTAAAGACCCATTTGCGCTACGTCGTTCTGCGATTGGTATCCTGCGTCTGGTGACTGAAAATGAACTGGATGTTTCAATCGAAGACCTGATTAAGCTGGCTCTAGCTGCTTATGGCGATGTTTTGAAAGATCATGACAAGACTTTGGCGGATGCAGTTGCATTCCTTGAAGGTCGTTACCGTGCGAAATATGAAGACCAAGGCGTTGATGTTGACGTGATTCAGGCTGTTCAAGCGCTGTCACCAAAATCTCCGCTTGATTTTGACAAGCGTGTAAATGCCGTTAATCACTTCCGTGCATTGCCTGAAGCGGCTGCTCTTGCTGCTGCGAACAAGCGTGTTGCCAACATTCTTGCCAAAGAAGCTGCACCTGAAGGTGCTGTGGTTGAAGCAAATCTGGTTGAAGATGCTGAAAAAGCATTATTCGCTGAACTTGCGAAAATCACACCAGTGGTTGAGCCGCTATTTGCTTCTAAAGATTACACTGCTGCGTTGTCTGCATTGGCTGCCCTACGTGCGCCAGTGGATGCGTTCTTTGACGGTGTAATGGTGATGGCAGATGATGCTAAACTAAAAGCAAACCGTTTACGCCTACTTGCTCAGCTTCGTGACCTGTTCACTAAAGTTGCGGATATTTCGGTGCTTCAACACTAAGTTCTGATTCATCAAAAAACCCGCTTTAGAGCGGGTTTTTTTTAAATTTTTGTTATTTCATAAACTTTCTTAGAAAGCCTATCTAATCTAGCCTCAATTTCTTGATCTGTTCCTTTAAAATTGTATTCAAGTAAATTTTGTAAAAATGGATATTGCTTATCTCTTAGAATAACCATTTTGTCTTTAATAGATTTATTCGCTAATTCGTTACTATTTATAGTTGTAGAAACCAAGATTAAATTCCCAAATCCACCAACTATCTGTTCTTTTCCAAGATTAATATCTTTAAGAGTAGATTGAGAAACTAAATGCTCTATTGTCAGAGATTCATAATCTAGATTTAAAGCCGGATTATTCTCTTCCATTAATAGAGTAAATACATATTTAATAATATTACGATTTCTTGTCTGATCTGAAAGATAAATTAGTTGCTTAAACTTGACATCAAACTCATCAAATTTCGGCATCTTTTCAGATACATGTTTATGTAAATTATTATAAAATTTTTGAAAGGAATCATTATCCACTACTGATTTAAGCTCTAATGCAAGTTTTGAATAACCTGTTGCAATAGAACCAGATGAGCGCTTTGATGCTATAGCATTATATTGAAAGTGAAAATATTCGATTAACTTTAAAGATTTCTTAAGATTTTTAAGTGTTATATTTTCACTTTTATAAGCAGCCAATAGTGCTAATACTAGAGATGATTGTTGTCTAACATTAAAAATTCTTAAACCATTCAAACTGTTTCTAACACCTGACATTTCTTTAGTAGTAATTGTTGAGTTTGGCATTAGCATTTGTAAATAGTATTCTGAATATTGTCCCAGTTCATTCAAAATTTTTTGAGCATTATTTTGATCAGCATTTATATACTTTTTAACTTTAGCAAAGAGTTCTTTTTCAGTTGTATATTCTCTATTGGCTAACCAATAATGTACGACATAGTTATCAACTACATCTGTACCTGATTTAGATAATTTATTAACAATTGAATTCCAAGCTTCTTTAGGTTTATCAACACTTTTACTACTCGACTTTATTTTCTGAAGTAATAAATTTTTAATTAAATCAGAAACCCGAAGGTCTTTACCTCTTGCATTAAGAGTCTCGAAAATAAGATAGGCATCTTCTTCATTATCTAGATTAATAAAAACTAATTTAAGTGAACGAATTTTGTCACGTATATTACGTAAATACTCTGTCACTTTCTTCTGATCATCTTCCTCTAACGAAAAAGTATATTTTTTATCTTTTAACTTATCGAATTCATACTTCCTTTTTAACGGTAAGTTAGTCAGCTCTTTTATTAAATTACTTTCAATACGATCAAAGGCATTTTTTAAGTTTTGCTCTTCTACCCCTATATCATTGTCAGAAACTATAATTTCATCAGGGTAAGCTTGAATCTGAGAATGAAAATATGGGAAAGAAGTTTCAGCATTAAGAATATATTCATTTTCATAGTCTACATTTTCTCTTTCAATAAACTGATGAATACCTTTTGCTAGATTATCATTACCTAATCTAAAAAAAGCATTCCTTAAAGCGGCTAACATTAGAGTAATTGTGGTTAAACGTTGCTGACCATCAACGATTCCGTAATAAGGCTTATTTATTTGGTATGCAACCATTGAGCCAATAAAATAATCATCAGTAGAGCCGTTAACTACATCATCCCAAAAGGTTTGTACTTCATCTAACTCCCATGAGTATGGTCTTTGAAAACGTGGTATTTTGAAATAACCTAAATTGAGTATGTCCCCAATATCCTTATCAGCTGCATCAATCTTCATTTTCAAAACCTTTTTATATTAAATATTCTGTTAACTTCTATCATTATAAAGTTAAATCTAAGAAAAATTCATACTTACTAATTAGCCTATAATACTATAGGCATATCCCTATATATTTCATATACTCACCCTAACAACACTCAACAAGAAAGAAGCGCATGAAATTTCAAACACTCATTATGACGACTCTTGCGGGTATCGCACTTACAGCATGTACATCTCAACCGACCATTCCACAGCTGGAACTGGGTGTATTACAGGAAGTACAAAATCTCGAAGTTATTCCAGAAACAACCAACAATAAGGCGAAACTGACCAAATTCCTCGACAAATGCGTGATTGAATTTACTGGCGACATCGGCAACAACCGTTCAGTTGAACAATGGTCATTTAAAGGCCTGACCCTGATTGATGCCGGTTCAGCAACTTTCCAGCGTGACGGTACCAGCACGGCACAAAAATTTGACCTGCACGATACGGCAGTACAAAAGAACTTTGTAATTCTGCGCAATCATTTTGCTAAAGATGCCCTAACTCAATGTGATTAAATAGATCGCCCTGTTTTTATAATGAAAATAGGGCTATTTATTTGAATGAACAGAAATTTAATCTTTCCTCTGATTTGACCTGCTCTTTCTTTCTCTTAAAAATTATAAAATCCTCGTATGGAACTACGCTGGACCTATACTCTCTTCACAGCTTATTCATTGTTTTTGGCTGATTATCCGTTACACTGAAAACCAAACTCAGACCGCTCTTTGACGAATTCGAGGTCGATCCATAATGAATATCAAAACCCCAATTATTTTAACGACAGCTTTAATGTTCTGCGCACCTGTATTTGCACAGACCGAAACCACTCAGACCACCAAACCGATTGCGCCTTATGGTGAGAATCCGAACCTGCTGCATGTGTTTGCCTATAAAGCACAGGAAGGTGTTATCAATACTGCTGAAAAAGTAGGTGAAGTCACTGAAAAAGGCATTGCCAAAATCAAACCGGGTGTAGACCGTGCCTGGGGCAATACCAAGTCTGCAGCATCAGATACCATCCAGAAAGTAGATGAGGGTGCGACTCAGGCAGCACAGCAAACGGGTCAGAAAATTCAGCAAACCCGAGAAGTCTGGCGCGGCAATTCACAACAGGCACCGATCGTGCAGCAGCCTTTGAGTCAGCCATCTACCGCAACTCAAAATTCATCGGTATCACAGCCCCAGTCAAGTTCCGGTACAGCGACCAGTTATGCAGTAGATGATCTTTAAATCATCGCATTGAAAAAAGCCCATTACGGGCTTTTTCTTTTAAGCATTGAAGATAGTTGAGTCTTTCTTTAGACTGAACTCAAATAAAATCATGAGAAGATAATAAAAATGAAAAAAATTCTCCTCAGCTTTATCGCCGGCATTCTGTGTGGTGTAGCCATCCTGTACATCACTTTACTGGTTTCAGGTGAAACCGTGACCTCAATTGCTGCGATTGATGATGAATTATCCTCCATCCCGAGCCTGTCTAGTGCGAATCCTTATAACCATAAAACCGAAGGCGAAAAAATCCAGCATATAGAACACTTGGAGGAAGCTGAATTTAGGCCCGCCTCTGGCAATAATGCCGACCTGTATCGGATCAAGGATATGTGTAAATTAAGAATCGGGACTCAAGGAGATGACATTTATAGCTATCGAACTGCTTATTTTTCGCAGAATCATCTGATTTATATGTTTGAAACCCATTATCGAACATCTTATGACAAGCGTCCCGATGAACGGGTACCCGAATTTAAGCGCGTCTATCAGGAAATTATATTTAACCCCCGGTCTGCACTGGTTCAGAGTGAATTTTTAAAGCTATTAGATAAATATATTACGCCAGAAAACCGAAAAAAATGCTGATCGAATTTAATCAGCATTTAGTTTTTATTTGGCAGTTTTTAATTTACCTGACGGATAGGCCGGCCTTGCTTAAAGGCTTCTACATTTTCCACCATCTGATCCACAATGCGTTGACGCGCATCAACGCTGCCCCAAGCATTGTGCGGTGTAACGATCAGGTTAGGAATTGAGGCATCGAGCAATACATTTCCCTCTTTCGGAGGCTCCACGGTAAGCACATCCGTCGCAGCACCGGCAATTTTGCCTTCGCGTAAGGCCTGAGCCAAAGCCTGTTCATCGACGATTCCACCACGCGCACAGTTAATTAAAAATGCACTTGGTTTCATCGCGTCCAATTCGGCATGACTGATTAAATGACGGGTATCTTCCGTTAAAGGGCAATGCAGGCTTAAAAAATCCACTTGTGGCAATAACTCTGCAAATGGAATACGGGAATCATCTGCTGGACGGTTGGGCAAAGCTGCAATCAGTACTTTCATGCCAAAGGCTTCTGCCAGTCTGGCAACTGCATGGCCCAGCTCACCATAACCAACAATACCTAAGGTCTTGCCTGCCAATTCTACAATTGGCGCACCCAATAGACAGAACTGGCTGGCCTTTTGCCATTCGCCCTGCTGTACTGCACGTTGATAGGTTAAAAATGAAGTGGCCAGATTGAGCATCAGCATAAGGGTATGCTGAGCGACGGCAGAGGTGCCATAAGCCTGACAGTTACACACCACAATGCCACATGCCTTGGCCGCAGCCAGATCGACATTATTGGTGCCCGTAGCAGAAATCAGGATCAGTTTCAGTTGAGGGCATTGCTGGATGGTTGCCGCGTCAATCATGACTTTGTTGGTAATGATGACATCGACATCGGCCACACGAGACTGAATCTCTGCAGCCGATGTGGCCGGGTATAAGACCAGCTGATCAAATACTGCATGTAGTGCCTGAAAGTCCAAATCCTGTTGGTCTAAAGAAGCATAATCTAAATAAGCGGCTTTCATGGCGCTACCCTCAACCTTGTTTGACAATTTATTTTGATTGCCATTTAAAACAAGTCCTGCAGGGTTTTCAAGCAACTTACTGTCAGAAGTGGTTAATCTACAGACTTATCAATATGGTTACGCAGAGAACGGCGCACCTTATAAATCACATATACACTGAGAAAGATCAGAAAAATAAGAGAAGAACTGAGCAAGATCACTGCAGGATGCACACTTTCCGCGTGTGCAAAATTAGGCAGCATCAGTCCAAGAATAAAACAAATACTTGTAACTTGTTTGGATTGCATATATTTACTCCCTTGTCATATAAACAACCGGGAGCGGTGTGACTATTTTTCATACCGCCTAAGACCATATTAGGCCTTAGCAAACATAAGTCAAGTATTTGTTTTTTAGATAAATTTTTTGGTTAGTTCATTTCACTTCGTGTCACAAACTGTGTATTTTTGTCACTTGCGTCAACGAAACCGGAAGCGCCGTATTCATCTGTATGCAAATTCAGATGTTTATAGCTGAACATATAAAAATCAGCATAGCGTTTCATGATAATCGGATGCATGCCTACATTTAATTCATCCTGCTCCTTGACCAGTTTCATAATATGCCGATCATTCATCACTACCAGATAACGTTCATCATTCAGATTGATGGTCAGCAAGCCATTACCTTTGGCATAGATTGGAATCAGGAATTTATGGTTCAGTGCAATCGCATCACCGGTATAGCTTTCGATCTTGTTGCTGATCACATTAAAGACCAGTGCATGTCCATAGGCATCCAGCAATAACTGGCGCTTTTCCTGCGGCAGATTGACGTGAATTCCGAGCTTAAGCAGATCCTGCTGATCGACCTGTTTATTACTCAGCAATTCACGCAAAATCACCTGTTTTTGCGCTGCATCAAAAAATTGGGTATCCAGCAACAGATCATTATTTTTCAGGATACGCCCTAAAGCAAAACGATGCCTCGGCAAGATATTCTCAATCACCTTACGATAATAGAACTTGCTGTTTTTCTTGACCCGACGCATTTTCTGGTAGAAATAACTTTCATCATATTCATGCAATAAAAAGTCATACAGCAGCTCGGAGCTGGCCAGAACAGCGATGGCGTCATGGCCGGTAAATGGCAGATGCAGTACATGATGCTGCGGAAGTACGGCTTCTAGTTTCAGGTAATGTACCCGGTCTTCGGTGCAATACGGGTCATATACCAGAATATATTCCCGTTCCGGACTGACATCTTCTGCCTCAATCCGCATGCCTTCATTCAGCTCGGGCTGGTAAAACATGTTGTAGCGGGCATCTTCGACATCTTCCGGATCAATCGAATATTGCGGCACCATCGCGACCACTCGCTGAACATTCAGCAGATTGGAATATTTAATCGCAGCATAGCCACCCATGGAGCCACCATAGGCAATGCGCTGCTGAAACGGTGCAATCAGCTCGGCAATGGCTTGCAACATGTTCCACATGGAACTTTTTGGAAACCAGGATTTATGTTTGGGCATGATTCCCAAAACATTAAATTCAAATTTCGCTAATGATTTTTCGGCATTGATGCTCAAGCCCTTGGCACGGGTAATCAAATCTCCAAATGAAAAAATCAATTCTGAAGATGACCCCGGCATAAAAATTGCGCGTATATGCTCATCTTCAAAAACAATCTGCTTATCCATAACTTTCCCGTGCTGGTGAATCTAACTTTTCGGCAACAATTCACTCAATGAATAGGGCCGAAAAAGTGAATATGCTATTTTATATCGATGAAAAAGATTAAAAAGCGCAAAATATGACACAATCACTGCATCCTGCAGCTCAACAAGGGTTTAGTACAGCGGCTGAGCTTTATCAGCAGGTACGCCCTGACTATCCGGCAGATCTTAGCCCATGGCTTGCCGAGACACTGTCATTGCCTGTAGATGCAGATCTTGTTGATTTGGGAACAGGAACAGGTAAATTTATTGCCTATTTGCTTCCACTCAGCAGCCACATCACCGCCATTGATCCTGTCCCTGAAATGCTGGCCCAGTTAAAACTGGCACATCCGGATATTCATACCCTTGAAGGGATGAGCCACCAGCTTCCCCTGCCCGATCATAGCGTGAATGCCGTGTTTTGTGCACAGTCATTTCACTGGTTTGCCAATCTAGAGACCTTAAAGGAGCTGGATCGGGTACTTAAACCTCAAGGCTTTCTGGTATTGGTCTGGAACCAGCGTGATATCACAGTCGACTGGGTCAAAGCTCTGGCAGATTGCATTGCACCACTGGAAGGCGATACACCACGCTATCATAGTGGTGCCTGGCGTAAAGTATTTGAAGAACAGAATCTCTTTCAGCCTTATGCTGAAACGCAAATGCAACAGCTACAGCATGGCCCTGTCGAGCAGGTGGTTTCCAAACGCTTATTGTCAACCAGCTTTATTGCGGCACTACCAAAAGAACAGCAACAGCAGCTCAAGCAGCAATTCGAACAAATTATCAAAAACTATACGGACAAGGGTGCAGAAGATATGATTAATTTCCCTTATGTCACCTATGTTTATGTATTCAAGAAAAATAATTAGGAACAGGATTCAATCATGCACACGATTCAATTGATGTCACGAACTGCACTTTTCACTGCCGCCATGTTTTTGATGGCCTGTGACCAGAAAAGTTCACAATCTGTAGAACAGCAGGCAACGGAAGACTCTGCATCAGAGGAAATCATGCAGGAATTGAAAACTGGACCCGTGAAAAACTTCCCTAAAACGGAAGATGATCCCCATGATATTGCTGTCTTGAATGACTATGAAGAACGTTTCCAGGAAATGAGCGCGGATCTGGAAGCTGAGCTCAATGGCATGCGCAATGATGACAATCTGACTCCGGAATTTGTCCAGCAACGTCAACGCGATCATGTCCAGTCTTCGCTAAATATGCTCAAAGATCTGGAGCTTAAAACTGAACAGGGCCGTTATATTCAGGGTTTGATGTATCAATACTGGGAACATCAGGAAAAACTGGTGAATAGTCCGAAATCTCAGGCCTCTACCGTAAATGAAGCCAGTGAAAATGTAAAAGGTCTGGGCAAATATCTACATGCCCAAGAGCAACTGGAACGCTGGCGTTCGCAATATCCGGAGATGACCACCGCAAATAAAGCCCCAGCACAATAAATAATACATTTCAGGAAGCGGACGCTTCCTGAAATTTTATATGCAGTTCTAAGATTTAACTTTCACTTTCTGAAGAATGCGTATTATTGAGCTTGAACTAAATATTGCTGCACCCCTTCTGCGGCTGCTCGTCCAGTGGCAAAACAGGCTGTCAGCAAGTAACCCCCTGTAGGCGCATCCCAGTCCAGCATCTCACCACATAAGAACACATGTGGATTGGATTTAAGCTGAAGCTGCTCTGACAGAACCTCGCGTTTAACACCACCTGCACAGCTAATCGCTTCCTGTATAGGACGGAAACCTGTTAATGGTACTTTCAGGTGTTTTACCTGTTGTGCTAATTCAGTAGCAATTTGCCAAAGCGATTTTGGTACCAGTTCACGCACCAGAGCAGCTTTTGCACCGTCCAGACCTGCTTTTCGCCAGATATTATTCAAAGACTGCTTTTTACTTGGCTGTAATTTTTTAGCCAGCTGCTCTAAGGTTTGATCCGGAAAAAGATCCAGATTCAGCTGCATTGGCTGACCCTGTTTCAGCTGTTGACGCAGTCCCCGGTCCTGTTTATAGATTAGACCACTTTCCAGACCATAGTGACTGATCACGATATCTCCCATGGTCTTGTCACCGCCATCAACCCAAGCCTCGACCCGTTTTAGGGGCTGACCGAAGATTGGCTGCATAAACTTAGACCATGGATATTCCACACCCGCATTACTGGCTTGGAAAGGTTCAATCTCACTGCAATCAAGCCATGCTTGCCATTTCCCATCACTGCCGAGTTTTGACCATGACACTGCACCACAAGCCAAAACAATCGCATCAAAGTTTTCTGTGAATGCGCAATCATTTTTTAAATCATGGATCTGTAGCTGATGATTTTTCAGATCTAGAATTTGATGACGATAATGAAATTGTACCCCTTGCTCAGTTAAACGTTTTAACCAGACACGCAATAGTGGAGCGGCTTTCATTTCTGTAGGAAAAACTCGACCTGAAGAACCAATATAAGGTTCAATGCCAAGATCTTTCATCCAGTTTTGAATCCATATCGCATCCCAGCGTTTGATCCAAGGTTCTAACCAGTCTACCTGATCATAACGCTGCACAAACTGCTCGACGGGTTCGGCATGAGAAATATTTAGGCCGGTTTTCCCAGCCATCAGGAATTTACGGGCAGCCGAAGGCTTCTGTTCAAACACATGAACTTCATAATCAGACTGGCTCAGAACTTCTGCAGCCATCAAGCCTGCCGGGCCAGCACCCACAATTGCAATGTGCTTCCTCATGGCTTATTCCGCTGAACTCGCATTCTGCCCTTGTAGCGGCTGAAACTCATCAAAACGTGTTGTATAGCCTTCCGGTTTACTAATAATCAATTGCTGGCACAACTCACCACGCTCTAGATATTTAATTTCAAAATGAGTTCTTGCCGAGTCTTGGCCAATGACTTCTTTAACGAAAGGCAGCTTCCACAGGTTTTGAACCTGCTGCTCTGCCTCCTCAATATATTCAGGAATGTTACTCGCTAAAGTGATCGTGCCACCAGTTTTTAAACGCGATAATAAAAACTCAAAAAATGGCATATTCAACCAGCGCTGTGCCGGGTTATGCGGCTCAGGGTTCGGATATAAAATAAAAAACTGTTCGACTTGCGCTGGATAGAGAGCATGCACAATCCAAGGCAAGGCATCGGCATGAACTGTCTGTAAATTCGGTTGTCCTTCCAGCGCATGCTGTTTTTGCATGGCTAAAAATTTCTCTCGAGTTCGCTCGATCGCAATCAGCTCGCTGTCTGGATTGATCTGGGTAAAGAGCAATGCGTGTTTACCTTTGCCCGCACCGATTTCCACACAAACCGGTTCAGAACTGATACTTTGGAAATCACGAGGCGCATGCATACGCTGTGCTTGAAATTGACGAATCGACATAATCAGATCAAACTAATAAAAACTGTATAAGTCTAACAAGTGCAGTTATATTTGCCTAATCGAAGCTTTATTTTTCTAGGGAGTGCGCTGATGTCAACCACTTTAAAATGTCCACGCTGTGGCAAACTGACCACTTGGGAAAATAATGAATTTCGTCCTTTCTGCTCGGAACGCTGCAAAATGATTGATCTAGGCGCTTGGGCCAGTGAGGAATACAAACTGCCAACCCAAGATGCTCCCGCAGCTGAATCTTCTGAAGAAGACTGAACCTTTTAAAATATCCTATCACATTAAGCATATCCTAAATAATCACATGATTTTTATAAAAGGCTTGTAGAAAACCAACACAAGTTAACAGCACATATGCCAGTTTAATACTATGTTCTTACGCAGAAATATCACATTATTTTAGAGCAAGAACATGGGCTACATTATTCTAAAGATCATTTTAATTGGGGTAGGAATACTTGCGATATTGTCATTAGGAATAGGCATTTTCCAGCAGGATGGCTTATTTATTATTGTCGGTGTTCTGCTTGTTATTATGACTTGGCTGATCTATGCACAAACCCGTCAGTCTTTAAATAATCCTTTTAGCAAATAAAAAAGACCAGCTAGGCTGATCTTTTCAACTACTTTAACCTGCTTTTCCTGCAACGAAAGGGTTATGCTGCTTTTCAAAACCAATATTGCTGATCGGACCATGTCCTGAAATAAACCGGGTTTCATCCGGCAGGCTAAAACATTCGCGCTGGATTGAATCGAGTAACTGCCGATGATCGCCACGCGGGAAATCTGTCCGTCCAATTGAGCCTTTAAACAGTACATCCCCTGTCCATAACAAAGCATGATTCTTGTTATAGAACATCACATGACCTGGAGTATGGCCTGGGGCAAAACGTACTTCAAACTCTTCATCACCTAGCTTGAGAACTTCTCCACCTTCCAGCCATTGCGTGACTTCTACTTTTTCCGGAATCGGAAAACCGTAACGGGCAGACACTTCCTGAATCATATCTAGCCAGAATGCATCGTCCTTATGCGGACCAATCACCGGCACATCCCAAACTTTTTTTAAAGCACCAACTGCCCCAGCATGATCGAGATGACCATGAGTCAACCATAAAGCCTTGACCGTTAAGCCCAGTGCTTCTACTTCCGCTTTTAATTTTTCAGGTTCGCCCCCTGCATCAATCAAAACAGCCTCTTTACTGTCGCTATCCCAAAGAATCGAGCAGTTTTGCTGAAATGCAGTCACAGGAACAATTTTGACTTGTAACATAGGATAAGAAACCTCAAAAGATTAATGGGCAAGCGTCTGATTCAATGCTTCAAGATTAGCCTGTAACAGCGTATTGAGCAATTGCACATGATCTTCACGGTTGTTCAAAGCCGGAATATAACTGTAGCTTTCCCCGCCATTGGCCTTGAAGGTCTCCCCATTTTCCATAGCCAGCTCTTCCAGTGTTTCTAAACAGTCAGCCGAGAAAGCCGGACTCATCACCTGAATTGATTTCACGCCCTGTTTGCCCCACTCTTCAATTAAGGCATCCGTATAAGGCTTAACCCACTCCTGTTTACCAAACCGGGACTGGAAACTAATTGCATACTGATCTTCAGATAGACCTAAGGCTTCTGCAACCAGTTTGCCTGTGATCCGGCAACGATCCGCATAGGGATCACCTTTATCGGCATAGGGTTGCGGGATACCATGAAATGACATCAACAGTTTTTCCGGCTGGCCATGAATCGCCTGATAATCCCGAACACTTTGCGCCAGTGAATGAATAAATAAAGGATGCTGAAAATAATCGCGGATAATCGACAAACCAGGTAAATTGCGCTGTTTCAATACCCATTTTGCGACTGCATCATACAGAGGTGCGGTAGAGGTCGCTGAATACTGGGGAAATAACGGAAACAGAATAATGTGATCTTGCGGTTGAACCGAAATCTGATCAAGGACAGCCTGAATATTGGGATTGCCATAGGTCATGGCAGGCACCACATTCAGTTCAAATTGCGGATATTGTTCAATGAGTTTAGCCTTTACTTGACTCACCTGCTGCAGCAGAATCTCACGCATCGGTGAATCCTGGTCCCAGACCTGTGCATAGGCACGGGAAACCCGCTTAGGACGGAACGGTAAAATAAATAAACGCAGGATGAGTTGCCAGATTGGCTTGGGAATTTCAATGACACGCTGATCAGATAAAAATTGCTTCAGGAAATCGCGTACTGCTGACACAGTCGGTGCATCAGGTGTACCTAAATTTGCCAATATAATCGTAACTTTCGGTTTAGCTGTAGAAAACATGCAGTACGCCCGTCGTAGTATCAACCCGCTTACTTTAACAGCTTTTTACTTATTCTCTATATGGATTAATACACTGACTTATATTGAAAAGTACGATCTTTATCCAGCAAGTTACTGTCTAGCAGCTTCTGTGCCTTAGGCGTAATCTGCCAAAGCAGACGTTGGCGGTCATCACGGCCCGACGGTATAATCCAGTCATTCTGGCGCATTTGCAATTTCAGGCTATGCAGGGCACGGATATTAATCTGGGCACGGGCTACAGCATGCGCGCGCGGCATTTCCGCTCGTGCATCTGCCAGACCGGTTTCATTCAAATACTCATTCATACGCTTGGAGAAAAATTCCTCCGGCGTTGGATTAATGAATGTAGAACCAAGAATAGCCAGCAATTGTGCCCAGGTCAGTCTTTTCTGAACTTTCAGCTCTTTAAAGTTACCATCCTGATAAGCATGCATACGGTATTCGAAAGAGAAAACTTCATGCATAGACACTTTCGGCAGGCTCAGGAAAGGATCCACTTCACGTGTCCCCCCATCGCGTTCCAGTTGGGCTACTTTGGCTTTGAGCTGGTCAATCTCGTCATGCAAGGCTTGAGTATTCTGCGGTCGTACCCAGCCACTTACCGGATAACGTTCCAGCATTTGCGGCATGTTCAAACGTACCGCCATTTCCAGATCACGCAAGGTGCGATAGCAAAAGACCTGATCAGCTTCCTGCTGCAATAACTGACGAAATTCTTTAAATTTTTCTTGTAATTCAGGTTTCGTATCGTGCAATGAAGGATCACGTGAAGCCGGATCTTCATGCATAAATACAATAATCGGTTTCTGCTTGGTCACAGCATAAATATATTCCAGGTGCATATAACCCACACCGGAAACCGACTGCTCACCATACTGGCTACCCAGCAGAATCACCACATAATCACAGTCATCAATCTGGCGACGCGCAAATGCAGTATTTAAAGGAGTGCGTTGTTCCAGCCCCCAGGAAAAGAAACCCATGCCGACCAAAGTTTGTGACAAGATGATCCGCTCTGGCTGCATTTCTGCACCAGAGGTGGAGATAAACACCTGATAACGTTTATCGAGCATTGATTATCCTCTTTTACTGCACATTGATCTGGCCAGCTACACCCTGCCCTGACACAATATGACGACCCCAGTATAAAAATATATCTTTGAAAATTATAAGATGAGTGACGGTCGCCTAGCTGACTTCTGTCTCCATATTGCTGACCTGCCATTTAATATCGGCTGGAATCAGATGCCCTAAAATCGGCTGGAGCTGTTCAGCATTTTGACCACTAACCACAAGTCGGATTTTCAGACTGTCCTTGCACTCATGTTCAAATAATAACCCATTTTTGATCAAAATTCGGGCCGTTTGTCTCGCAACCGCGAATCCTGAGTCAATTAATGTCAGCTTTTGACCAAAAATATACTGAATTGACGATTTTAGGAAGGGGTAATGTGTACATCCTAGCACTAAATAATCAGCACCCTGATCAACAACCGGTTGTAAAATCTGAGTTAATGTCGCCAGACACTCAGGACTCATCTGCTGACCGGCTTCTACAAAAGGCACCAGATCCAGACAGGTCACCGGAATTACTTTGACCTGTGCCGGCTCGGCAAAACGGGTCATGACATCCTTAATCAGCTGGCCACGAAAGGTTGCAGGTGTGGCCAGAACGGCCACCGTTTTGGATTGGGTATTGAGGACTGCAGGTTTGAGCGCTGGCACCAGTCCAATGATAGGAAAGTTTTCACCATAATGCTCACGTAAATAATCCAGGCTAAATGCAGAAGCGGTATTACAGGCAACGACTGCAACTTTACAGCCTTCACGATACAGCCATTCAATCGCTCGCGCAGTTAGGTCACGGATTTCCTGATCTTTACGGGGCCCATAAGGTACGTAAGCCGTGTCGGCATAATAAACAAAGCGTTCATTGGGCAAATACCGGGCAATTTCCAAAGCAACCGACAACCCTCCCACACCAGAATCAAAAATCCCGATAGGTGCATCAGCACTGGCTTTAGGCATGGGATCTACTAAGGGATAAATCGGTTGGATAGCGCTCATAACGTTGCTAGTTGCTTGTTTCAAATGACCTTGCGACAAAGCTTAAACCTCAGGTGCTTAAATGCAAGTCTAAATCACCACTTTTCAAGCTTAAAACCGTCTCTCCAGCAGCATTTTCACCAAGCTCGCCCATCTCCACCAGATGTAAAAAAGCAGCCCGCTGAATAAGCGCATTGATTCCAAAACGCACATGCACATAAGGGCGCAATTCATCCTGATACTGACGCATAAAGATAGGATGTTCGCTATCGACAATAATGATGTCCTGAGTCGTGGTGGTCAGTTGCAGGTAAGTCCTGCCTTCAATCTTGACCTGATCGACCTGATTTACAAACAGAGGTTCATCTTCGACCTCGATTTCAATCATTTCAACCGGCGTCTTTAGATAGAATTTTCCTTCTTCTTTCCAGAGTACCGTGGAAAACAGGTCTATCATCGGCTGACGCTTGATCAATTGACCTTCGTGCCACCATTCTCCATTGGCCAAAACCTTGAGATCCATTGCGCCACAATGCTTTGGCTGCCATTGATCCAAAGGCGGGATTGACCTTTTGTGACTGCCCTGTGCATCTTTTAAGTATTGTGCGATATCCATTAAATTTTTATCATCGCTAGAAGCTACTTTTTTCGTCGGATTTTTATCGGGTGCTGACTTATTCATATAAAGAAGACCTTAATGACGGAAAAATAATATGTTTCAGCCAATTGGCTTAACCTGGGTTTAAAACTATACTAGCCCAGATGCTTAAAGACACTACTATTTTTGTGTCTAGGAATTCAGAACACTCATGGCAGCACCCAATCATCCGATTATGGTTGCCACCGAATAGAAATATGAGGAGTCCTACATGGAACACATCGAACGTGAATCGATGGAGTTTGACGTTGTGATCGTAGGTGCGGGTCCTGCCGGCCTGTCTGCTGCAATCAAGATCCGTCAACTTGCAATTGAAAACAATTTAAATGATCTGTCCGTTTGTGTCGTAGAAAAAGGCTCCGAAGTCGGTGCACATATTCTTTCGGGTGCTGTGCTTGAACCACGTGCCATGAACGAACTATTCCCGAACTGGAAAGAAGAAGGTGCACCTTTAAATGTGCCAGTGACAGAAGACAAAACTTTCTTCCTTCTTTCAGATGAAAAATCACAAGAAGCACCGCACTGGATGGTGCCTAAAACTATGCATAACGATGGTAACTACGTGATCTCACTGGGTAACGTGGTGCGCTGGTTAGGCCAGAAAGCCGAAGAGCTGGAAGTATCGATCTTCCCGGGCTTTGCTGCTTCTGAAATTCTGTATCATGAAGATGGTACGGTGAAAGGTATCCAAACCGGTGACATGGGTATTGGTAAAGATGGCGAACCGACGCATAACTTTGCGCCGGGTTATGAGCTGCATGCCAAATACACCATCTTTGCAGAAGGCTGTCGCGGTCATTTAGGTAAACGTCTGATCCAGAAATTCAACCTGGACAAAGATGCTGATCCGCAGCACTACGGTATCGGGATTAAAGAACTCTGGGAAATTGATCCAGCGAAACACAAACCAGGTCTGGTAATGCACGGTGCAGGCTGGCCTTTATCTGAAACCGGTTCTTCAGGTGGCTGGTGGTTATACCACGCTGAAAATAACCAGGTGACATTAGGCATGATCGTGGATCTTTCTTATGAAAATCCACACATGTATCCATTCATGGAAATGCAGCGCTGGAAAACCCATCCACTGATCAAACAGTATCTGGAAGGTGGTAAACGTATTTCTTATGGTGCGCGTGCCGTGACCAAAGGTGGTTTTAACTCCCTGCCGAAATTCACCTTCCCGGGTGGTTCTTTAATCGGTGATGATGCAGGCTTCCTGAACTTTGCCAAGATCAAAGGCTCACACACTGCCATGAAATCAGGCATGTTGTGTGGTGAAGCAGTCTTTGAAGCGATTGCTGCCGGGGTAGAAAAAGGCGGTGATCTGGCGATTGCACGTGTGACCGAAGGCGAAGACTTCTTCGTGAAAGAACTCACATCTTATACAGACAAGTTCAACAACAGCTGGCTGAAAGAAGAGCTATATAGCGCACGTAACTTTGGCCCGGCAATGCACAAGTTTGGTCAATGGATGGGTGGAGCATTTAACTTCATCGACCAGAACGTGTTTAAAGTTCCATTCACCCTGCATGACCTAGTGCCAGACTTTAAAACTCTGAAAACAGTCGATGCCGTGAACTTCAAGCCGAACTATCCAAAACCGGATGGCAAGCTAACCTTTGACCGCCTGTCTTCTGTGTTTGTATCGAATACGGTGCATGAAGAAAACCAGCCAGCGCATTTAAAACTGACCGATGCTTCGATTCCAGTAGATGTGAACCTGCCGAAATGGGATGAGCCTGCACAGCGCTACTGCCCGGCGGGTGTGTATGAAATAATGGAAAATGATGACGGTTCAAAACGCTTCCAGATCAATGCAGCGAACTGTGTGCACTGCAAGACCTGTGACATCAAAGATCCTTCCCAGAATATCACCTGGGTAACACCGGAAGGTGGCGGTGGTCCGAACTACCCTAATATGTAATGCTTAATTAGCTTGCATAAGCCTCTAAAATAATTAATTATTTTAGAGGCTTTTTTATATTTATAAGATTATGAAATACGCATCATTTAATTTTTTTGTACAAGAAAAAATTAGTATTTAATAGATTTAAATATTTTATCTGCATCATGGCGCTGCCAAATATGGAATAGGCTGTTATGGGTACAATTCATAGCTTTTAATATTTCTTCTTGGGTTTGAATTGAGTTGTAACCATCTAATTTTTTATTAAGAACCTCAAAAAATAATTTATCAGTATTATTTAATTCATTCGGTATATCAATAATGTCTTTTATTGTTTGCACAGTCCAGATTGGTTGAGGGAGTAAATCTTCCCCATAAACCATAATAGATATCCTTACTATGTCTATATAAGGTATTTTTATTATTACATCATCTATATTTACGCCCACAATCTGATCATGCTCTAAGCTAAAATTTTTAATTTTAGTTTTATAATTACTCGTATCTAAATTTTTATTAGCTTCTTTTCTTACTAACCTTTTTAAAAACTTAAACATACAGGCTACCTACTGGAATTAAAATAAAGTCCATTCTGTAAAAGCTTCCAACTCTTCATCATAAGCTTCAACTAATTTATATGCTCCATACCCTCCCGCTAGACCGCCAATTATTACACCTACTGTTGAACATATGGGAGACCCGGGGCCACAAATTCCTCCTGCAATAGCACCACCCACAGCGCCAGCTGCCACTCCTGAGCCTATGGTTGCGGCTTCTTTATAAAATTCCTTTTCTTTATTCTCAGCTGAAAAAATCTCATACCAAGCATAGGAAATTGAAATAACGACAATTACTCTGCCTAGTGGTTTCATATACTTTGCTGCTTTATCAAAAGTTCCATGGGATGCCCCTGATCCTTTAACTACACTATAAAAAACTTTATTTTTATCTGCTGTTGAAAGCGCCTGAAAATATGAATTTCTTGTACCTGTTGATGCTTTTACATAATGATCTAAGGTTTGTCTTGACTGATCTTTCAGTCTTTTCCATTTATCAGGATCTTTTAATTTCAATGCATAATATTCTAAGAATTGATCTAAGCTTTTAGCCGCTATTTTTTCTTTTTGTGATACTGCTAACGCGATTGGAGAATTCTTTTTCCTGGTCTGTTCTAAGATATCATTTCTTAATGTATGAGCCTCTTTCGAAGCATCTTTTACAGTCATTCTTCCATTTTCAACATCCTTTAAGTAATCATGACTCATTTTTTTAATTGCTTTCATATAAGCAATTCTTAAGGAGCTATCATGATCTAAAAAGTTATTACTAAAGTAAAGTGCTGTACCATGTAAGGCTTCAAGTGCTATTTCTAATTCATTTTTAACTTTAACAGGTACTTTATTTGATTCTGCTTGTTTTGTTGTACCTGTAGTTGATTTTAATTTATATATCGATTTATTAAATTCGCCATTTTCTAGTGCGGGAACACGCACTCTGGCAATTTTTGAATTATTTAAAATTAACTCTACAAAGATTAAATCTAATTTATTGCAACTATAGATTTTGGTACAACCATTCGGATCAATTTTTCCTCCATAACTTTTTTGAGTTGTCGTATTTAGTAAGGTATAGCTTAATTTTGATAAAAGGTCTTTATTATCACAGGATACTTTTAAACGAGCCGTATAAGTCATTCTTCTAACTCCGATATCTCTGCATCATATTTATGCACCATAACCGTATATTTTTCTTCCTTATTTTTTGAGGTAATTCTAATAATTCCATCTTTGGGAACCTCTCCTGTTCGTACATTCCCCTTAGAATCAATAAGACTAAAAATTGGAGAGCTTTCTAATAATTTATTGTTTATTTTATGTCGCACATCGAACTCTAAAATATAGGAACTATTATGTGAGGCAGGAAGATAGGGAATATCATGCATTACCTTTTCTCCTGATAAAAATTGATGCTGCCCTGCCTTCATCTCAAACTGACCACCCGTCATCGGCAAAATTCCGGCACTACTGATCTCAACTTGAGAACCGCCCGCAGTTAAAACAATTTCCTTCGCTGCTGTAATTTCGATCTGATCTTCAGTGGAGATAGTTTTGATACCTTTGCGTGCAATAATATCCATCCCATCATTTTGCGCCTGTAGTTCAACTTTGCCTTTTGCGGCATAAGCTCTTAAGCCTTGTTGGGCTGCAAACAGACTGACTTTAGAAGAGGCATGCCCAATAATATTTTTCTGCGAACTTAAATTAATACTGTCCGCTGACTGGTGGCTAATTTGACCCTCCGCAGACAAATGAATATCCTGCTGGGTACTCAGCGCAATGGATTTTGGTGCTGTCAGAATCATAATTGCCTGTTTAAAGGCAGCTGCCTTGTCTTGATCTTGCTGTTCAATTTTCTCAATAAAGCTTTTTAAATTTTCAAAGATTTCAAGCGGATCAGTTTGCTGGTTTTTAGCAACATCACTTAGCGCCTGGCTCATCTGCAAGCCTGATTCAAGCTGGCTTTTCGCTGGTTCAGCATCCATATGTGAACCGTCTGCGGCTTGCTGTTTATGAGCCGAAATCAATAACCCTTTACCTGCACGGACTGCACCCCATTGGTCAGTTCTAAGTTCAAAGCCTTCACCCCGTCCTTCATTTTCAGCCTGTTCTTTTGAATAACTTAAGTTACCCAGATTGAGCTGACTGGCAGCTTGACTACTATGTAACTGTATACTGATCTGGCCAGTCGTATCATCAAAACGTAACTGGTTAAAGCCTTGCCCCTGTACTTCTTGCGAGCGAATACCACTGAGTTTTTTGGTATCTGGTAGTTGTCCTTTTTGATCAAACTTCGTCGGAGAACGTTGGCCTTCATGAATCCGACCTACCACAAAAGGCCGATCAATATTGCCATCAAAAAAGTCGACGACCACAATTTCACCAATGCGTGGCAAGAAACGGACCCCATAACCTATACCTGCCCACGGGGTCAGAACATCTACCCAGGCTGAATCTGTATCACTGTCATTGCTGCCTGCGCCACCATCGTGAGCATGGTCATCCGGACGAGTGAACAGAAAACGGATTTTGATCCGCCCCCATTCATCCACATAAATTTCTTCATCTTCTGGCCCGACTACCTTGGCGCATTGCGGATAGGCCTGTGGCCGCTGCAATAAAGGTTGATACTCAGGAACCAAGTGAATATGGCGACGTTGCAAGACTAGCTGGTTGGCCTGACGCTCACCTGCGTCCTTGGATTCTGTCATCTGCCAACAGCTTTGCTGAATTAAAGCATGAACCTGCTCATTTAAGTCTTTAGGCAAATTATTTTGGTTATAAAATTTCCTAGAGATGATTAAAAATTCTTTATCTACTGCTGGATGCTGGTCAATTTCAGGATGCTGATCCAGCCGAAACCAGTAACCCACTTGGGCATCACGTACCGTGGATGTTGCTAAAAATTGTTTGGCCTGTGCATCATAGAAATGCTGCAAATTTTGGTTTATTTTCTCGATTTGTGCATCCGAGGCTAGAGTTGCCTGATCTGCATGCCTGAGATCAGTGATCCATGCCGGACTGATGTTCCAGCCTTGTTCCAATGCCAGGCTGGCATTATCCTGAACCTGACTCTGCTGGTGCTTGCTTTGTACTGAACCTATGCCTTCTTCCTGATTCAAGCGACCGGCATGCCAGCGCTGGATATGTACAGCGGTCGGCTGCAACTGTCGTTCTGCAATAAAACTGGTCATGCTATCTTCTTGTTCAGTAGCACTGGAACGATGGAAACGGATCGCTCTGCGGCTTAAAGCTTGGTAGTGGCTATTATCATCAACTAATCTAAGCTTTTGCGCTGCAATCTGTGCAGATGAATGTACAACTATAAGCTCAGACTCATCAATCAGCCAGTTAATCCCTTCACTACGCCATAAACGGGTTAAAAAGTCATAGTCGCTTTCATTCAACTGCATAGTAAAAGGACACACATCATAAGTTTGCTGCAAACCGGATAAATCCAGCTTAAGTGCAGCCGCAAATAATGGACTCTTACCCTGCCATTCTTTGAATAAGATTTCAGTAATCTCTCGGACACTCTTGTCCATGAACACACGACTATTACGGCGTTTATGCCATAGCGACGTTGCATCTTCCAGGGTGAGTTTATAAAGCACTAATGCACCATCACTCTGTCCCTGAGTTGCTGCAGTAATAATTCCGGAACTGCGAAATAACTGTCCTTGATCCGTGACCTGATCTATCGCTACTTGAATTCCAATAAATTCTTTAAGGGGAATCAAGGCATTAGTCGACACACAAATCAGCTCAATTTTTAGTCCCTGATTCAGGACATGTTGGCCATCAATACGTTGCAGAAAAACTTCAGAATTAAGTTTTTGATGGGAAAACTGAACAAGCAAAGCACGCTTCTGTGCACTAAGACCCAATTGCTCTAATACTTGAGCGATATGATTTTTTATCATTTTTAATTGTTATAAATATTTTTGCGGCATTATAGTGAATTATTTATATCCAGCCTAGATTCATTGGTCTGGCCATGGTTCCGATTCATCACTGTAATTCTGGAAGAGGCTTGAATATCAAATTTTTATTTTCTGAAAGTCAGGAACTTCAAGCAGATCAAGTATTCAAAAAAAATAGCTTTCTTTTCATTTTAATCTTTCAACAATATGGGCAAATGAATCACTCATCTGCCCAAAAAATCTCTTAACCGCCTTTTTTCACCAGATAATGGAACTCTTTATTGCCATTTTCATCCAGACGCTCCTCTTGGAGTAGCAGTTCATGGCCGAGGTGCATGCAAAATTTTGGAATATCCCAAGAGGTCGAATTATCCGTAGCAAAAACTTCAACTACATCACCAGCTTTAGACTTACGGATGGCTTGATGCAACATCATGACTGGCTCAGGGCAGCGTAATCCACGGGTATTCAATTGCAGGCTTGGCGTAATTTCGGCTTCAGACATCGACAGACTCAGGAATTCAAGATCAGCCTTATTTTAGCATAAAGTGGCTATCGCATTGCAGCCCGCGCTTTGAACCAATTCACAAAACCATACTGACCCGCGCGATCAAGTCTGCGCAGCATAATTACAATAGACAAGCGTATTTTCTGCGGTATGATAAAATCACGTTTTTTTAGATATTAAGAGTCTTTAGGAAAGATCATGCACGAGGAATCAGGCCCGTCGTGGGGTATGCGCGGCTTACGTAAATGGCTGGGAACTGCACCCGAAACTCGCGACGAACTGCTAAAATTAGTACAAGATTCACGTCGATTTTTAGAACCCGATACTGTTGCAATGCTGGAAGGCGTATTGGATCTGCCAGCCACCAAAATTCGTGAAGTCATGACGCCAAGAACGTCCATGATTAGCTTGCAGGAAGATGACCAACTTCTGGAAATTCTGCATGTTTTAGTTGAATCTGCGCATTCGCGATTCCCTGTGTTCTCATCGGATCAACCGGATAATGTAGTTGGTATTTTACTGGCCAAAGATCTGCTTCCTTTCCTGACCGAGCCTTCTTCCAAAGTCGATATTCGTGCCTTGATGCGTCAGCCGCTGTTTGTGCCGGAAAGTGCACGTTCGGATCAGGTTCTACGTATGCTGAAAAATACCCAGACTCATATTGCGGTAGTGATTGATGAGTACGGTACAACTTCAGGTCTGGTGACCCTAGAAGATATTCTCGAAGAAATTGTGGGTGAAATTGAAGACGAACATGATATTGCGGATGAAGAAGCACAATATATTGTTCCGGATCAAGACCCGAAGACAGCCAATACCTGGGTAGTACAAGCGCTGACGCCAATCGAGCATTTTAACAATATGCTAGATGCCAATTTCTCCGATGATGAAGTTGAAACCATGGGCGGTTTGTTATTACAAGAAATTGGTCTGGTAAATGATTTGGAAGGTCAGACGATTGAACTGGAAAACTGGCAATTTACCATTCTTGAGGCAGATTCACGTTCTATTCGTTTAATTCGAGCTGTGCGCCAATGAGAGCATATTTCGATAAGCTATTAAATCCAGCCCAGCAGCAAAAGCAGCTAGCCTTAATTTATCCTGTATTGATTGCCTTATTTGCCGGCGCTATTTTTAGCCTGGCACTGGCACCTTATCATTACTGGTGGCTGGCGATTCTGTCTCCTGCTTTATTGTATGCTTGCGTCCGTGGTCGTAGTGCGAAACAGGCCTTTGGCATTGGCTGGGCTTATGGGATTGGATTGTGGTTTGTGGGTGCATTCTGGCTCTATACCTCTATTCATGTGTATGGCGATACCAGTTCTTTCCTGAGCGTAATCATGATCCTGATCATGGCGATTGTCATGGGACTGTTTACTGCGCTTCAGACTTTCATTTATCGTCGATTTTTCCCAGAAACACCTCTTACCTTCGCACCACTTTGGGTGATCTTTGAATGGGCCAAAACCTGGGTATTTACCGGTTTCCCATGGTTATTTGCAGGTTACGCTTTTACTGAGCTTTATCTGGATGCCTATGCGCCTTTATTTGGTGTATTTGGGGTGTCCTTTGTAGTGATTGTTCTGGCCTGTGCGCTGGTTGAAATCTTAAGTAAACGGGTCTTCTGGATCGTGCCTTCTGCACTCTTGTTATTGGGTGCCTGGGGTGCTGCACAACTGACTTTCGTGCAAGAAAAAAATGAAAAGCCGCTCACCGTTTCTCTGATCCAGGGCAATATTCCTCAGGACCTGAAATGGTTAACTGAATATCAGGTAAAAACTCTGCTGATCTATGCCAATCTGAGCAAGACTGAATGGGGACGTGACCTAATTGTCTGGCCAGAATCTTCGATTCCGATGTTCCAGACCGACATCGAACCTTTCTTGGATGCCATGAAAGTTCAGGCAGAAAAATCTGGAACAGCTTGGGTCACAGGTATTCCGTTCTGGGATCTGGCTGAGTCACAGGAAGCAGGCACGCCAAAATATTACAATAGCATCATGGCGACCGGTAATGAGTCGAGTGGTTTGTATAAGAAGCAGCGTCTGGTGCCTTTTGGGGAATATATTCCACTTTCTGGCGCACTCAGCTGGGTACTGCCAGCTCTGCAAAACGACCCTTCGGTGAGTGGTTTCTCGCGTGGTGCGGATATCCAGAAACCATTAAATGTGAAAAACCATCCTTTAGGTGCAGCGATTTGCTATGAAGTGGCTTATCCAAACCTGACTCGTCGTAATGCCAGCCAAAGCGATTTTCTGGTGACCGTATCTAATGATGCTTGGTTTACTGGCACTGCCGGTCCACAGCAACATTTACAGATGGTACAAATGCGGGCCAAGGAAAATGGTCGCTGGTTTATTCGTGCTACCAATACTGGGGTAACTGCGTTCATCGACCACAATGGCCATATTGTGAAACGTGCACCTATGGATAAAGAAGCTATACTCCGCGGTGAGCTACCCGCCATGCAGGGTGAAACGCTCTACATGAAACTCAGCGACTGGCCAGTGCTGATTTTCTCCGTATTGCTCTTATTACTAGGTTGGCGCTTCCGCCCACGTAAAGTGGATATCAGCTTTAAGTCTAGAAGATAGTTCTCTCAAAAGCCCCTCTTTTAAAAAGAGAGGGGCGATAAAAAACCGAGGTTCATGCCTCGTTTTTTATCTATATATTTATTAAGAATGTTATTAAAACTGGATCACCAGATAAGATAACATGCTCGCCAGTGACAACATTGGAATATAACGATAGATCTGTACAATACCGTTTTCAAATGCAGAAGCCTGTTCTTGTTTAAACTGCACGACAGATGCTTTTAATGCTGACCAGAAGCATAGTACGAATAAGGTACTCATCATGCTAATGGCAAAGAAACCCACCATAATCTGGCTGCTGCCTTCAGTGGTCTGCCATAAATGCAAAATTCCTTGGCTGGCTGGAAGAATGCTTAAAACCAAAAGAACAGATTTCAGCATCGACCAATGAAACTGGTTTATTTCATCCGACAATATTAATGCTTTCATACCATTCTCCTTTGGCTAAAAAAGGGCCATTAAGAATATTATGAGCTATTTTTTGTAAATAGAAAGTCTATATTTATTCACATTTTACGATAATTGTAATAGATAAATATGGGAATAATTCTTATTATAACTATCAAATCATCAATATTATAGTAATAGCATTAAATTCAGTTATTTATATTATATTTTATGATTGAGAGTTATTATCACTTCACCCAATATTGAAACAATCAATCAAGTGAAGTGATATATTCAATAACCTACTAATTTATAATAATTATCAGTTAAGGTTGGTAATAAATATCAGCATCAGTTCCTTCGCCACCCGCCTGTCCATCAGCACCAAAAGAATACAAGTCGAAGGCACGGCCGTTAGTTCCCGGAATCACGTATTGCAGGTCATTATCCCAGCTGTCTTTTGGATAACCACCTTTCACATAGCCGCCTGGGAGCCAGTTCTTCGCTGTTGCCGGCTGATTTACCAGCGCATCCAGACCACCTTCCTGCATGCTTGGATATTTGCCATTGTCCAGCTTATATTGATCCAGTGAACCCGCAATACTTTGCAATTTGATGACTGTGGTATCCACTTTAGCCTTTTCACCGCGTCCCATTACATTTGGAACAATTAGGGCCGCAAGCACACCGAGAATAACAATAACCACCATTACTTCAATCAGGGTAAAACCTGAGGCACGATGGGCACGTAACTGGCTCACACGTACGGTAGGTTTAACAGCTGTAGTTGAAGGGGCTTTGGCTTGATTTGGATTCCTTTTCATTCAATATCTCTCATTCATCTTTAGAAAGTTTCAGGCACTTTCAATTCTTCGTAGACGTTACACATGTTATTTAAATCATATTATTCATATTGACGATTGGCAGCATCACCGCGATCACAATTACCAGCACAATACTGGCCATGAGTACCAGCATCAGCGGCTCCAGAAGCGCAAGTAATGTCGAAATCAGTGTGGTCACTTCCCGATCCTGCATGGTCGATGCCCGTTCCAGCATACGATCCAGCTCCCCCGAGGCTTCACCACTTTTGATCATTTGTACCATCATCGGGGGGAAATAACCACTACGTTCCAGCTGGGTAGCCAGGTTCCCGCCTTCAGTGACTTTTTCAGCAGCCAAATTAACCGAATCCCGGATCACCCAGTTATTACTTACCGCTGCCCCGATGCGTAAGGCATCCACCAATGGCACACCAGACTGAGTCAGAATCGATAGAGTACTGGCAAAACGGGCAGCATTAATGCCACGTGATAATTTTCCGAATAAAGGTAGTTTCAGAGTCAGACGATCAAAAGCATAATGCCCAGCCGTTGTTCTTAAAAACCGTACCAGAAGAAAAATACCTACCGCACTCCCTATCAATAAAAATGGCCACGCGATCCGGATAAAATCGCTGGCTTTCATTAAAGTCACTGTAATCCAAGGCAAGGCATCTTTACTTTGATCAAAGGTCTTGACGATATCCGGTACTACATAGGTCATCAGGCCCATCACAATTGCAAAAGACATCAAGAGCAAAATAATCGGATAGATCATCGCCCCTTGAATCTTTTTCTGCATAGCAAAACGGTTTTCGGTATAGTCAGCTAACTGATCCAGAATCAGGTCCAAGTGACCAGAACGTTCACCAGCCGCAATGGTGGCAATATACAGCTCTGGAAAACGTCCAGACTGTTGTAGCGCCTGAGCCAAGCTATGTCCTTCCAGCACTTTAGAACGTACTGACATCAGCAGATTTTGCACATGAACTTTTTCGCTCTGCTTGCCGACGGCGCGAATGGCTTCTTCCAGCGGAATTGCGGCAGCGACCAGTACCGAGAGTTGTCGGGTCATAAGAGCCAAATCATAAGCAGTAATGCTTTTTTCAAACCATTTGCGACGGTAGTGCTGGTCTTTTTTCTCAACCGGATCTACAGAGACCGGAATCAGCGCCTGATCCCGAAGCTGTTGCCGGATTTGTCGTGCTGAATCCCCCTCAAGCACGCCTTTTTGCTGCTTCCCTGAAGCGTCAAGCGCAGTAAACTGATATGCAGGCATTGTAATGCTCTAATTTTCCAAAATTTTGCTTAACGCTGTTGCGTCAGACCATCAAAATCATTCATATTCTTCAATATAAATTATCTGCTCACTCTAACATAACTGAACTTTGAGCACGACGAAATTTCATCAGGACCCACTCTGTTACTATGCCAAATTCTGTTCCCGTTACTGCCCCTATTTATCGTGTTCGTGTTGCAGTGCCGGTGCATCTGTTTGACTGTTTTGACTATAGCTTGAGTCAGGAACAATATCAGCAGGCAGAAGTGGGTGCCCGAGTCGCGGTTTCTTTTGGCCGGCAAAATCTGGTCGGCGTGATTACTGAAAAATTACCGCTAGATGCTCCGATTGATCCCAGTTTCAAACTGAAAGCAATTACCGAGCTTTTAGATGACCGTGCCATTATCAATTCCCAGGTTTTAAGTGTATTGACCTGGTCAGCACAGTATTACCAGTTTCCTATCGGGGAAGTGATCCAGACTGCCTTGCCGACCTTATTGCGTCAGGGCAAACCTTATAACCTGCTGGCCCGAAACTGGAAATTGCTGGATCATGAGGCTGAAGCCAAGGTTCGCCGTTCCGAGAGGCAACAGGAAGCCTATCGGATTCTAAAACTACATCCGGTGGGAACAACTGAGAATCTCTTAAATCTGGCCGGAATAGAAACAGCGACTTTAAAAGCGCTCGAAAAAAAAGGGATTTGCGAATGTGTACTGGAAGCACAGGATTTTAGCCCGCAACCTGTACAACTGGCCCAGATGCCATTAACGGCCAATCCGGAACAAAAGCATGCGATTCAGCAAGTGCTGAAATACCGCAAGCAATATCAGGCCTTTTTACTTGATGGCCTGACTGGCAGCGGCAAAACTGAAGTCTATCTTCAGATCATGGAACAAGTACTTAAACAGGGCAAGCAGGTACTGGTACTAGTACCTGAAATCGGACTGACGCCACAAACGATTAGCCGCTTTCAGTCCCGTTTCCATTGTCATATTGCCCTGCTTCACTCTGGCCTGAATGACAGTAAACGCTTACAAGCCTGGCAAGCCGCTGAAACCGGTAAAGCTTCCATTGTGCTTGGCACCCGTTCTGCGATTTATACACCGATGCCGAATCTGGGTTTGATCATTCTGGATGAAGAGCATGACCTGTCTTTTAAACAGCAGGAAGGCTTTCGCTATCATGCCCGTGATGTGGCATTGTACCGGGGACATTTACAGCAATGTCCAGTCCTCTTGGGTTCGGCAACACCCAGCATTGACAGTTATGCACTGGTGCAGCAAGGTAAAATGCAGGTACTGGAACTGAATCAACGCGCGGGTACAGCGCTAATGCCGAAAATCCATATTCTGGATTTAAAAGTAGCGCCAAAGCAGCATGGCATCAGCCTGCATCTGATTGAAGAAATCAAAAAGCGCCTGGCTAAAAAAGAACAGGTACTCATTTTCCTGAATCGTCGTGGTTATGCGCCCGTACTGATTTGTGGCAGTTGTGGCTGGCAGGCGCAGTGTCCGAACTGTGATGCCAATTTCACTGTGCACCGGCAACCTTATCAACATCTGCATTGTCATCATTGCGGCACCATTCATCGTATGCCTGAACAGTGTCCGCAATGCCAGCATCAGGAGTTGGCCACTTTAGGCATGGGGACTGGAAAAGTTGAAGAACATCTGAATGAGCTTTTTCCAGATTTTGAAGTGATCCGGGTCGATCGCGACTCAACCAGCCGGGTCGGTAGTTGGCAAAAGATCTATGACAAGATTCAGAAAAGTGAGCCTGCGATTCTGCTCGGCACGCAGATGCTCGCCAAAGGCCATCATTTTCCTTATGTCACGCTGGTTGCAATTTTGGATATCGATTCTGGTCTTCTTAGCGTTGATTTCCGGGCCACAGAACGTACAGCACAATTGATCGTACAGGTCGCAGGTCGTGCAGGACGTGGGGAACATAAAGGGGATGTATATTTACAGACCCTAAGACCTGATCATGCGCTGCTGAATACCTTAGTCACTGAAAATTACCGCGCTTTTGCCAAGCAGACTTTGACCGAACGGCAAATCGCCCAGATGCCTCCTTTTCGTTATGCCGTGCTGATTCGCTGTGAATCCAAAGATCAGGCACAAAATACCGAATTCTTACAGAAACATGCTGCCCTGCTCAGGCAATATCCCGATCTGGTGCTGGACATCTGGGGTCCCATTCCTGCCCCGATGGAACGCAAAGCCGGACGCTATCAATCCCATATGGTGCTATTGTCCGCAGACCGTGCCCGTTTGCATTATTATGTCCGTAGCTGGTGGCAAAACCTGTTACAGGATAAGCCATCCAATATGAAGCTGACACTGGATATCGATCCACAAGAACTCAGCTAAAATATTGAGACCATCTTCATTTGATAAAGGCTCAACTTTAAGACTGGATGAAAATAAAATTTAAGGCGGAAAAATGTCGATACTGTTACAAATAGCGCTGGTTCTGGCGATTGCACTGTTCATGGTGCCACTGAGCCATAAACTCAGACTGCCAACAGTGCTGGGCTATTTACTGACAGGTTTAATCATTGGGTCGAGTGCCTTAGCGCTGATCTCTGCTCCTGAGGTGATGCAGACTTTTATTCAAATCAGCCTGTTGGCCCTAATGTTCTGGATTGGTCTGCAACTCAGACCACAACGAATTCTTCAGCTTGGGCAACCCCTGTGGTTTATGGCCATTTTACAGGTACTGAGCACGGCCCTGATTTTGAGCCTGCTGGCCTGGTTCTTTCTCGATCAGCATCTGGTTTCCAGCATTGTCATCGGACTGGCCGGCAGCCTCTCTGCCATGACGTTGGTGACCCAGTTTTTAAATAATCAGCAACAACTGGCGACCAGTTATGGTCAATCCGCTTATGCCAACACCCTGATTCATGCACTGATTGCAATTCCTATCATTGCAGCGATTCCGCTTTTTGCTGGGGTCAGTTCAACAGAAC
Organism: Acinetobacter sp. YH12072; assembly: GCF_013419565.1. Lineage (NCBI taxonomy): Bacteria > Pseudomonadati > Pseudomonadota > Gammaproteobacteria > Moraxellales > Moraxellaceae > Acinetobacter > Acinetobacter sp. YH12072. The sequence continues at coordinate 35,478 of NZ_VOZV01000004.1, forward strand.
ATGGCATAGCTTATTTTGCTGCCATGATGGCTACCTTTACTGGCTTATTTCTATGTAACCGCTATTTCATGCAGCCGCTCTATCGCTGGATTGCCAAAAGTGGTCGTCATGAATTGCATAGCATTGTTACCATTGTCATTTTCTTGGGCTTACTAGTCCTGATGGATACGCTGGGACTGAATCTGTACCTGGCAGCATTATTTTCCGGTATGTTACTGGCAGATTCTGATTTCCGGATTTCGATTGAAAAGAGTCTGCAGCCTTTTAGCGGTTTATTGATTGGGTTGGCTTTTATCAGTCTGGGCATGTCATTGCAGTTTGCCGATGTGCTGACGCAACCCGTATTGATTATTGCCGGAACACTTTCGCTGATCCTGATTAAATTTGCGATTACCTTAGGATTGGCACGTTATTATCAGCATAGTTGGCGCAACAGTACGCTACTGGCCGCCAGTGTGGCACAAAGTGGTGAGTTCGCTTTTCTGGCACTCATCATTGCGCTTTCGCAGCAGATCGTTACTCCAACCCTGCTCTCCCCATTGATGTGGATGGCAAGTTTATCCATGCTACTCACACCGGCATTTTACTGGTTATTGCATAACCAGATTCTGCCACGACTGGATCGGCAAAATCATTTGGCAGCGACCTTTGACATTGAAAGCCTTCCACCAAATACCACACCAATTTTATTAATCGGTTTTGGCCGTTTTGGCCAGATCATTGCCCGTATTTTGCTGCAACAGCAGCAAAAATTCAGTGTAATGGACAGCAATATCGAAGCAACTGAATTGCTGACCTCTTACGGTATTACCTTCTATCAGGCCAATGCGACTGAGCCAGAGGCTTTAGCTCAGGCACATCTGGATACGGTTCAGCATGTGATTGTCGCCATTGATGATATTGAAGATTCACTGCTGACCGTCCGACATCTGCGCTTAAATTATCCTGACATGTCTTTATGGGTACGGGCACGTAACCGGCATCATGTCCATTTACTTCAGGAGCTGGGCGTGGAACAAATCTGGCGAGAAACCTATGCTTCTGCACTAGAACTAAGTCAGTGTCTGCTAGTTCAGCTGAGCGGACTGTCTGAAGAACAGGCGCAACAAAAGATCCATGAGTTTCATACTCATGATCAGAAACTGCTCAATCGTCAATTTCATCCGGATACGGAGAGTCCGTTTAATTTCGCAGGCTCAAGGAATACACTGGCAGAACTGGAGCATCTTCTTGCTCAGGATCAGCTAAAAAAAGCACCAGAACAGGATACGGACACGCAACAGGACAACAACGCTTCAGGAATTGATGCCATAAGAGATGATCTGGCATAACTTGTGTTTTACAATAATGCCACCATTAAAGCAGGGTTATGGAGAATTTTATGTCTGATTTACGCCAACGCTTTTTTATTGAAGATAGCCCTGTTCGTGGTGAAGTGGTGCATCTTGAAGAAGCTTTACAAACAATTTTGGCCCAGCGTGACTATGCGCCTGCAGTAAAAATCCTGTTAGGTGAAATGCTGAGCGCCACTGCACTATTGGCCAGCACCCTGAAAATTAAAGGGCGTATCAGCCTACAAATTCAGGCTTCAGGCACATTTAAATGGGCAATGGCTGAATGTAACCATCGCGGTGAAGTACGTGCACTGGCGGATTACGAAGAAGATCCACACTTTCAGGCAGCAGAAGATAGCAGCACAGTTTTAAAATCACTGACTAATCCAGTGCTGTTTATCAATATCGAGCCTGAATTTGGTGAACGTTATCAGGGTATTGTTCCGCTTGATCAGGAAAATCTGGCTGGCTGTCTGATGCAATATTATGACCTGTCTGCCCAGATTCCGACACGTATCGTGCTGGCCAGTGACAACAACCGTGCAGGTGGTTTGCTGATTCAATTGCTACCGCGTAACAGTGAAGAAGAACAACGCCGTGTCGATGAAGACTTATGGCCACGTCTGACCATGCTGACTGAAACATTAAAAACAGAAGAACTGGTCACTCTGGAGGCCAATGAAATTCTCTATCGTTTATATAACGAAGAAGAAGTGCGCTTACCAGAAGTAGAACATTTGCAGTTTGGCTGTACCTGTTCTAAAGAACGTTGTGCGATTGCCTTACAGCAGATTGGTGTAGAATCGGTTCGTGAAACTTTAGAATTCCAGAATCCAATTGAGATGGACTGTCAGTTCTGTAATAGCCGTTATATTTTTACGGCTGAAGAAGCTTTGAGCCTGTTTGGTGAACACCTCAGTTAATAACAGCCCCTGCTCGACTCAAAAAAAGCACTCAATATTGAGTGCTTTTTTCATTTTATATTTTCATAAAATATTGACCAAAATTCCTCATAAAAAAAAGACAAATGTACTTAATTTCAAGCTTGCCTCATGATTAAAATTTGCACACCGATAGAATCAGAAGATCAACGGTATTTTCAAAGTAAAAAAATCAAAAAAAATAAGTGGAAGATTTTAAATGAAATTTCGATATTTAATGGGTGTGATGTTATGTGCTGCGCAGAGCTTCAGCTATGCAGCCGAAATCACGGGGACATGGAAAGCCATTGATGACAAAACGGGCTATGCGCGTGCTGATGTTGAAATCAGTAAACTCAATAATGGTACTTATCAGGGTAAAGTTGTTCGTATCCATGCCATTCCAAATCGTCCTGCACATACCCACTGTTCTAAATGTAAAGGCGCACTGAAAGACGTGCCTATTCTGGGTCTATCTGTCTTATCAGGTCTAAAACCAAATCCAGAAAAGAAAAATGAATTCGTTAATGGTTCAATTCTCGATCCACTAACCGGCAATATCTATAAAAGTAAGGCAACGCTGAATTCCCGAGGTAATGTGCTGACGCTTCGTGGCTATGTAGGTACACCCATGCTCGGACGAACAGTATCCTGGGTGAAAGTCGAATAAATCTCATTTTTTATAAATTCTCATCTGCAAGCTGTCTGGCCAGATCAAAGGCTTGGACAGCTTAAAATCATTATCTTTATCCCATTCCTTATCACGTAAATACTTACTCATTCTCATCATGCTGAATGAACGTAATTTTTAACTCATATTCATTTTTCTTAATTTAATGTGATTATTGACTGGTATTTAGTGGATTTTTCACGCTATATTAATCCCATAATTTTTTTATGCCTTTAAGAAGTTAAATATATTTTCAATAGCATGGGGTAATGTGGCAATGAGATTCAAACTGCTTTGTTCTATCATTCTTACAGCAGCAAGCACCATCAGTCTATCTGCTTTCGCCAACAGTGACCCATTACTTGGCCACTGGAAAACCATTGATGACCGTACTGGTTATTCCCTGGCAGATGTGGTGATTAGTAAGGATGCTCAGAATCACTATATTGCCAAAATTGTGCATGTTCGTGAGATTCCAGGGGCAGCTCGACAGCAGACTTGCACCCTATGCAAAGGCGCATTGAAGGATCAGCCGCTCATTGGACTGACGATGCTTAAGGGACTGAGTAGTCATCCCGAGCATAGCAATGAATTTATTAACGGCACTCTGCTCGACCCGGTTTCTGGACAGCTTTATCAGGCCCGTGCCCGCCTGAAAAATAATGGCAGGCATCTTACCATTCATAGTCGTGCTGAAGGTGCACCGGTCGGACGCAATATGACCTGGATTAAAAACTAGTTTCGAATTCAGATTATTAAGAAAAGCTCCTTAGGAGCTTTTTTATTTTAGGTCATGTGATAATTCACATGAATCTATTAATCTTATGCCAATCTCATCACACTTTGTGCTATTGATTTTGTTACATTTTATGAATAAATTAGAGTAATAAATCTAATACGAATAATCATTGATCAACAGGCATGTTATGAAGAAAATTTTAAGTCGCTTAATGATGGGGATCACATTGGCAACAGCAGCAGGTTTAAGCTTTGCTTTTGAAGATCCACTACTGGGGAAATGGAAGACTATCGATGATCAATCCGGTTATTCTCGTGCTGATGTCGAAATCCGTAAAAAACCAGATGGCAGCTATGAGGGAATTATCGTAGAAACCCGTAGCCTGCCAGGTGCAGAAAAACTGGGAATCTGTAGCAAATGTCCAGGACAGCTTAAGAATAAACCATTTATTGGCTTGCCATTTATCTGGGATTTTAAGGCAGACCCCAAAAAACCTCACGAATTCCATGATGGCAAGATACTTGATCCAATCAGCGGTAAAGTTTACAAAGGTAAAGCACGTTTAAGCGCCAATGGCAAACGCCTGACCCTGCGTGGTTACGTAGGCGTTTCGGTTATCGGACGCAGTGTTACCTGGATAAAATACTAATTTTTGTCAGTTTTCCATGCCCCTGTTTCAGGGGCTTTCTTAATGGTTATGATTTGAAACAATTAAGTACAAATAAAAACTGTTTCCCTTAGCCCAAACTCATAATAATGAATTGAAGACGGTTATTTTTTATTCACACAATGATCTATCTTCAGCTGCAATTCAATCTGCTACGGACTCTGGAACCTCTGGAACGGAGTATCCATGCAACAAGTATTCCTCAATTGATAGGTATGGGTAAATGTGTGTTGCAAACAGCGGATGGTTTGCAAATGACAGATAAAACTATAAAAACAGATGCCCGCCTAGATCTTTGTTTCCCTGCTCAGACTGAGCTGTTCAGGTTCAAGCAGGATTTCCACAGGATAGGAGTTCCTCTTCTAGGCAGGGTGCTGGTTCAACTAGCATCCCATACCGTTAGGGCACAGCGCAGCGGCCATAAAATATTATGGCATTCCCCTACTTCAGGACGACCTTCCTTTCTGAATGTCTCAAGCCTGGCTGTTTAAGGAGTAGAGCTATGACTACAATTCAATATAGAGAAAACTTTTCCAACGGTTATATCCCCTCTGAAATCATAGATGATCGTACCTTTGATTTGTTCCACTTTTCTGAAGCATGTGGCCAAAGTCCGGAATGGGTGATGCAACTCATTGAACATGGAATTTTGCCGAACCGTTCTAAAACGCATCCTGGTACCTTCCTCGGGGAAGATATTACTCGAGCACAACGGGCTTACCGTTTGCAGCGTGATTTTGATGCTTCCTTTAGTGCCGTTGCCATGATGCTGGATCTCATTGATGAAGTGCAGGAATTACGTCGTGAGGTGAAACATCTGCATTTCAAGTAATGCCCTTTAATGTCCGGTCTGCATGAGTTAGATCAATGCGGACTAGGGCATATTTTGCTTTTTTCTTTTATTTTTTGAGTGATAAATATCCCTATGAAAACCAAAGACTGCAATAAAAAGATCAAATATATGTTCCCAGAATACCGTGATTTAATTGTGCAATTACGTGAGGAAAATCCGTACTTTGCCCGACTGTTTGAGGAACATAGTAAATTGGACAAACAGATTAGTCAGCTTGAACTCGATCCAGTCAATCATATCAATGATGATATCGATGCGATTAAACGCAAAAAACTAAAACTGAAAGACGAGATTTATCGCATGCTGAAAAACTCTGAAGCCGATCCGCTTACCTAAATGAGAACAGCTTTCTCAACCAAGAATGTTTCAATATAAGGTTTAATCATCCGTTTTATCTACAATGTGATTATTAAATGATTTCGGTTCTTAAATAAAGAATCTGTCCAAATAAAAAAGCCCGCATGATGCAGGCTTTTTCAGACTTAAAAGTAATCGAATTATGCTTGTTCGATGTCTTTCATGGTCAATTTAATACGACCACGGTTGTCAACGTCAGCAACTTGTACTTTCACTTCCTGACCTTCTTTCAATACGTCAGCCACGTTGGCAATACGTTCGTTAGAGATTTGAGAAATATGAAGCAGACCGTCAGTACCTGGCAGGATGTTCACGAATGCACCGAATTCAACGATACGAATCACTTTACCTGTGTAGATTGTGCCTGGCTCAACTTCAGCAGTCAGTGCCTGGATTTTTGCAATCGCAGCCTGTGCAGCAGCTTTAGTTTCACCAAATACGCGTACTGTACCGTTATCTTCGATGTCAATCGCAGCTTTAGTTTCTTCAGTGATTTGACGGATAGTCGCACCACCTTTACCAATCACGTCACGGATCTTGTCAGGGTTGATGTTGATCACTTGGAAAGTCGGCGCGTGCATAGAAATTTCTGGACGAGCACGTGAAATTACTTGATTCATCGCATTCAGGATGTGCATACGACCTGCATAAGCCTGGTTCAATGCAACTTCCATGATCTCTTCAGTAATACCTTCGATCTTGATGTCCATTTGTAGTGCAGTAATACCGTTAGCAGAACCCGCTACTTTAAAGTCCATATCACCAAGATGGTCTTCGTCACCCAAGATGTCAGAAAGAACTGCGAAACGTTCGCCTTCTTTCACTAGACCCATTGCGATACCCGCAACTGGTGCTTTAAGTGGAACACCGGCATCCATCAATGATAGAGAAGCACCACATACAGACGCCATTGAAGATGAACCATTAGATTCAGTGATGTCAGATACGATACGGATTACGTACGGGAAGCGGTCAGCTGCTGGAAGCACGGCTTGAACACCACGACGAGCCAGACGGCCATGACCGATTTCACGACGTTTAGGACCAGACTCACGACCTGTTTCACCTACAGAATATGCAGGGAAGTTGTAGTGAAGCATGAAGTTGTCAGTTTTAGTACCAGCCAAGGTATCTACCATCAACGCATCACGAGTATTACCCAGAGTAGTAGTTACCAATGCCTGAGTTTCACCACGTGTGAATAATGCAGAACCGTGAGCACGGTCTAATACGCCAACCTGTACATCAAGGGCACGAACAGTTTTAGTATCACGACCGTCAATACGCGGTTTACCAGACAAGATGTTGTCACGTACGGTACGGTATTTAAGATCTTCAAATAATTCGTTTACGTCATCAGCAAGACCAGTTTCGTCACCTTCTGGAACGAACTGAGCGAGCGCTTCTGCTTGAAGTGCATCAAGTGCTGCATAACGGTCTTGTTTCACCGCAATGGTATATGCTTCAGAGATTTTCGCTTCGAATGCTTCTTTCAGTTTTGCACGAAGGTCTTCGTTTTTCTCAGGAGCCACCCAAGTTGATTCTTTCGCACCAGCTGCGGTCGCGAATTCTTTGATTGCTTGGATCGCGATTTGCATTTCATCATGACCGAACAATACTGCACCCAGCATTTGGTCTTCTGAAAGTTCTTTCGCTTCTGATTCAACCATCAGTACTGCAGATTCCGTACCTGCAACGACAAGATCAAGATCACTTTCTTTCAATTGTTCAAAGCTTGGGTTTAGAACGTATTCACCGTTGATCAGACCCACACGTGCCGCACCGATTGGACCACGGAATGGTGTACCTGCGATCGCAAGTGCTGCAGAAGTACCCAGCATTGCTGCAATGTCAGCTTCCATAGTCTTGTCAGAAGACACAACAGTCGCAGTCACCTGGATTTCGTTATAGTAACCTTCTGGGAACAATGGACGGATTGGACGGTCGATCAGACGTGAAATCAGCGTTTCAGCTTCAGATGCACGACCTTCACGTTTACCGTAACCACCAGGAATACGACCAGCTGCGTATTGTTTTTCTTGATAGTTAACAGTCAGTGGGAAAAAGTCTTGACCTGCTTTAGCAGTTGGTTGAGCAACAACAGCAACCAATACAGTTACGCCGCCCATAGTAATCAATACAGTATTGGCTTGACGCGCAACACGACCTGTTTCTAGGACAACCTGATGTTGGCCAAATTGGAATTCTTTACGAACAATATTAAACATCGACATGTTTTATTTTTTCCTGATTTTATTCTAGTGGAGACCCCTAAGGTTTGGCATTCACATCCAAATGGACGGGTAAATGACAAAGCTTAGAAGCCGACCTCACCAGAAATAAACACTATTTTTAAACACAAAGAAGGAGCGAACATTCGCCCCTTCCCCTGATCTAGCCAAAGGCTAAACCGACTTTAGTTTTCAGCTGTAAAGCATAAGGCATGCAATAAACCCGAAAATAAAGTTTAAATCGAATTAACGACGTAAACCTAAAGCACCGATCAATGCAACATAACGACCGTGGTCTTTACCATTTAGGTAGTCAAGAAGCTTACGACGTTGGTTAACCATACGGATCAGACCGCGACGGCTATGGTGGTCGTGTTTGTGCTCTTTAAAGTGACCTTGTAAGTCATTGATTTGAGCAGTTAAAAGAGCTACTTGAACTTCTGGTGAACCAGTGTCATTTTCAGCGCGAGCGAATTTAGCAATGATCTCTGCGCGATCTGCGTTTGTTAAAGCCATTCGATTTCTCCGAGATGCTTATATATCTTGATAAAAATCAAAGTAATGAGAATTCAATACATTGACTGCCGTGCATCACTACAGCAAGTTGCATATTTTAAGGGAAATTGCGTCAGATTGCAAAAATAGATCATGAATTTTGAGGGTGTCGGTTGCCAGATGTCTTTGCTTATTTGTTGATATGAATAAATCCCATATGGTTCAATTTACAACGGATTTCAGGAATTGGACTTGATCCGGCTTACGAGTAGCTGTTTAGATAACTGCAGAAATTAACTGATCTTTTTATATTTAAAATATTTCTGGTCGCGCTTAGAAATAAATGATAAAAAAAAAGCCCGAGTAAACTCGGGCTTTTTCGCGCTGTAGTTTCTTCTATTATCATTTTTTATTTATTATTTTTTTAGTGCGTTTTACGCTTTATTATTTTCAAATCTTCCTGACTAAAAATAACTTCCTTGTGTGGTAGATTTTGCCATATTGTCGAAATGCTCATAGAGGCATTTATCCTCACTCGCTGTAAGCCATTGCGTACAAAATTGTCATCGAAATTTGCAAAATATTACACTTATATATCTTTTAATTACACTATTTACTTAAATTTACTTATTCTGCCAACTTAATTGAACTATAAGATTACGGCAAAATTCCATTAACGGCAGATATAAAAAAGCCTTGTAGTCTCTCCCAAAACTACAAGGCTTAGCGGCTGTAAGTTTCCTCTTTCACTTACTTCACTGTAAGTTCGCTGTCTGATGACATTCTTGTTCTTATTATGCGATTTATACCCAACTTTCCGTGTTGAGTTCTTTTGTGTGACCAATCTTCTCAAAAACCGAGTAAAAGCTCCATGCGCCAATTTCCTGAATCCATGTAAGCATTTACCTACAACAGTTATTTATTTTTTGCCAATAGATTGTTGCATTGTTCAAGTATTTTTTCGCTTAAGCCACTCTTTCGTGTGGTTCTGACGCATAGCGCTTGTGTAAACGCGTCGCGATCTACCAGTAAGCTCACAACTTTTTTGGCCCGGGTAATCGCTGTATAAATCAGTTCCTTACTCAGCAAATTTTTGGCCTGTTGATCGAGTACTACAGCCGTATGAGTAAATTCTGAACCTTGCGATTTATGAATCGTCAAAGCAAATGCCGTTTCGATACTTTTCGGTAAGCGGGTCGCCAGCACCCATTTTTCTAAGCTCGGGAAATACACTTCAAATTGTGACTGTCCTTCTTGTTCTCTCCAGAAACAGATGCCAATATCACCATTGGACAGACCCAGCTGATAATCGTTATAAGTCATCATCACTGGTCGACCGGTATACCAGTCGCCCTGTTTTAACTTGCCTACACTGGCCAGAAAACGCTGTTCAATCTGCTGATTGATTTTATTCAAGCCCAGATCACCATGCCGGATTGCGGTGAGAATCCGGTAATCATCAAAGTACTGAATTGCCTGCTGCACATATTGATCAAAATCAGCCTGATCCTGAGCCAGCTTGATCGCGTCTGCATAAGCCTGATAGCCATACATCAGTTGATCATAATATGGGTCTAACTGTAGACCTGTAGTTGGGTTTATTTCTGGCAGATATTGCAGTTGCAACTGGTCAATCTCTACCTGATCCAGTGCAATTGCTTGCAGCTCACTCGCAGCAACCACTTGCTGTTCAAACTGGTTTAAAACCGATGCTGGAACATGTTCCTGCTGGATAAAGTGCGCCATCGCACCAATCCGGGCGCCTGAAGCAAAACGGCGTGTCGTGATTAAATTGACCCGATTATCTGCCAGAACAGAAGTCTGCTGTAAATCTGCCAGTACAGTGCCGACATCCACCGAGGCCAGCTGGTCTGCATCGCCTAATAAAATTAAGCGGGCTGAATCTGGCACTGCAGCAAGAAGCATCTGCGACAGGCTTAAGTCCAACATGGATGCTTCATCAACCACGATCACATCATAGGGTAAAGGCTGCTTGGCATGAAACCGTGGGCGTCCCAACCGCCCCAAGCCCAGTAAGCGGTGCAAAGTAACGGGTTGAACCTGCTTTAAAGCCTCCAGTTCAAAAGCTTGTAACTTTTCACTATATAAAGCTTTTTGCAAGGCTTCTTGCATCCGCTGTGCAGCTTTACCCGTCGGAGCGGCCATCGCAATCCGGATATTAGGCAAGGCTTCATGCAGTACAGCAATCATATGTGCCAAGGTGTAGGTTTTACCAGTTCCTGGTCCACCGGTAATAATATTCAGCCCCTGCTTGGCGACCATTTCCAGCGCTTGCTTTTGCTGTGGATCTGTCAGGAGATTACGATCACGCTCATTTAAATCAACCGGCATGATGGCTTGAGACTTGATCCGGGCGATCTCTGTAGCGACTGCCTGCTCCAGCTGCCAGTAGCGGTATAAATACAACTGCTGGTTTTCAAAAATAAAAGGTGCAATGCCTTGAGCCTGCTGGCTACGATCCAATACCAAATGATGCAATAGAGCTTTTTGCTCGGCACTAGCCGGAATACAACTATTGCCCTCCTGCATCGCTTCAAGGAGCTGCTGAATCAGCAATTTTGCGGCAGCATCAAAGGTCGCCGAACTGAACGGTGGCTGACATAGATAGTCAATCCAGGCCATTAAATGGGCTGATTGCTGAGACACGTGAATTTGCTCATTTTCCACACAGTTATCCTCAAAGTTATCCACAGGATAATCTTCTGTTTAAACTCTTAAAATTTTATAAATCATCAAAATTATGCTGATTTTTTCTGCTCAAAATAGCCCAGAATTTCATCCAGTTTCAAAATAAATTCCAGACCAGGCTGCCAGTGATAAGCGCCTTGTTCAGCCTGACCATTCATACCGCGCAAATACAGATAAGTCGCCCCACCCAGATGCTGCTGCATGTCATATCCCTGCATGTTCACGCTTAGATAACGATGCAATGCCACCAGATATAAGGCCGCTTGCAGCCAGTAACTGGAGTGGGTCATATTCTGCTGGATGGCCTCGGCCGTGTAATGCTGCTGATCCGGCCCGAGAAAATTGCTTTTATAATCGGCAATATGATAACGCTGGCCATCAAAATAAACCAAATCGATAGAACCGGTCAGATAGCGTGCCGATTTTGCCTCATTAAAATCAGGCATGAGAATATCATGCTCGGCAAACAGTTGCTGGATCTGACGAATCTGTAACGGTGCATCGGTTAAAGACAGATAAAACGGAAACTCGGACAGATACGCACCTTGCTGCAACTGTTCCAGGCTGAAGTCTTCCTGTAGGGGTGCAGCCAGAATTTCTTTGAGCCAGTCATGAACCCGATTGAGTAGAAGATCCTCAGTCATCTCATCAATGAAATGATCGAATGCCTGCTGAAAAACGGCTTCTACATCCAGTTGCGCTGCTGTCTCAGCAGGCGTCATCTGCGCTATTTCCTGTTCGAAAAACAGGATAAAAGGTTCATCATCCAGTTCTGTAAAATAGCGCTGAAACTGCCCTAAGAAGTTCAACCATTCAGAGTGATCGAATGTTTGAGCGGAACGGAAAAACTGCTGCCATTCCTGACGATAAGCTTCACTCTGATCATGCAGGCGAATTCCGGTCAGGATTTTATAATTCAGGCTGGAGAGTACTTTTTGCATACTCTGCTGCAATTTTTCCGGCTGCATTTGACCTTGACGGGCCACCTGACTAAACAGGGTCTGTAAATTCACACAGGCCGTCTGATAGCCCGGGGTAAATGCCTGCTGTAACAATGGACGAATATGAAAGGCCTGATGAAATTTCTCTTTCAGTTCCTGCCAGATTTGTGGCGCCGTATTTTTAAAACGACGACGGATTTCCAGATTCCAGTAACTGCGATCCTGAAAATCGATATGCTCAAAAATACTGTGCAGGAAGGTTCCGGCTACCGTGCCTTTTGGAAAATTCAGCCTGATCCAGTCCAGTGGCTGACTGGCTATCTGCTGTTCCAGTTCCAGTAGATTCATTTCATCTGCGGCACTGTCCGGACGTTCAGAAGCGATGACCAGATCATCCTGCAATATCGCCTGATGCGGGAGATGCTGTGACAGCGCGGTAAAGCTGGTTTTAGTCCGTGGATAGAACTGTCGCTCCGGTAAAGGATGAGCCTGCATCTGTAACGGTGCTTCTGTCTGTTTTGCCACAATTCTAGGCGGCTCAGAAGCCAGAGGTTGTTCCAGCAGACTTAGGGCATGCTGAAAGGCCGCCTCACCTTGTCCACGCCAGAATGCCAGGCCTGAATCCGCCTGTCCGCTCTGATCTTGCAGCATGGCATAAACCCGGTGACTGGCCCGGGTCAGTGCCACATACCAAAGCCGGTGATTTTCTGCGGCATTACGGGCCGCATTTTGCAAAATCGCCTGCTCATGCAAGTCCTTATGATTAACTGCAATCACCCGGGATTGTTCCAGTACATTTTCCGCGGCTGACAGGGAAAAGTTCAGATTTCCTTTATTCACATCAAAAGGTGCATCGGCACCCAACAGGAACACGACTTTAAATTCCAGACCTTTGGAAGCATGGATGGTTAAGAGCTGTACCCCATGATCGCCAGAGAGTTTACGTTCTTTTTCGTTGTCCTTGCCTGAAGGTGATTGCAACTGACGCAGATACCAGTGATACAGCTTTTGAGCACCCTGATAATATTCACTTTGCTGGCACAGAATTTCGGTCAGGTGACGTAAATTCACCACTACCCGTTCATTGTCCAGACTCTGGCTCGCGACCAGATTGGTCCAGACCTGAAACAGGTTTAAGGCATAATTCCAGGCAGTCAGAAACCCTTTTTCAAACCACATTTCCCGGATGGCATCAAAGTCAGCAATATAACGGCTCAGACCTTCGCTCTGCTCTTGCAGTTCGATTAGCTTTTTCAGGTTAAAGCCCAATAAACGGGTCAATAAAGCACGTTTGACTTTGGCTTCGTTAAAAGGCTCCATGATCGCAGTCAAAACAGCAGCAACATCCTGAGCCACCGGGCTGGCAAAGACACTTTGCTTGGATTCCTTATAACAGGGAATCCCCATGCGTTGCAGACGCTGCTTGACCTGTTCCAGCGCATAATGGCCAAAACTGAGAACTGCAATATCATCCGCTTTTAAATGCTGAACGTTGTCGCCCTGCTGGAAATACAGTTGCTGCTGTTCAGACTGATTCAATAACTGGCGGATTTTCCAGACCACCTGATCGGCTTCAACGTCCTGTTCACCGAGCTGAATCCAGCGTAGTGGATGCGGATTACTCAGCGTTTTATCGATTAAATCCGGATGTGGCCGGCTCCCCGCCTGAATCAGGGTGTAATGCACCTGTTCACCAAAATCTATCTGGCGTTGAAACAACGCGTCCACCACCTCGACTAAAGGCTTTACCGAGCGATGGTTCTGGATCAGAGTATATTCACGGCCCTGCTTTTGCAGCACATCGGTACGCGCCTTGTTATAGGTCAGCATGTCACCGCCACGGAAACCGTAAATCGCCTGTTTCGGATCACCCACCATGATCATACAACCGGCTTTGACTCGATTCGGATCACGCCAGATTTTAGCCAGCAGATCATCCTGATCCTGGTTGGTATCCTGAAATTCATCCACCAGAATGAGTGGATAGCGTGCCTGTACAAACTGGGCAAAGCGTTGACCTTGATGTCCCTGTAAAGCTTCAGCCAAGGTTCGAATCTGTTGGGAAAATGTGGTTTCACCCTGTTTTTGCAAGGTTTGCGGCAGACGGTTCTGCACACTGCGAATAATATGATATTCAAGATAGGTGGTCAGCTGCTTCAACTGTGCATCCATCTTCTCTTTGACTTCGCACAATCCATCAATGGCCTGAATCAGGCTATGTTGCAGAATCTGCTGCTGCTCTTCTTCCGGACAGCTTTTGTTAAACACTTGAGTCGTCGGCTGAAAATCGGTTTTCTTACGGCGCAAATAACACAGATTCAATAAGATCGCATGCAGTTCTGGATCAAAAAAGCTCATCACACCTTTGGTTTTCAGTGCCGCCATCCAGGTCATAAAGTTTTCACAAACGTCACTTAATCTGGTCAAAAAACTCTTATGAAAATACTTCGGAGAATTCTGGCAATACTCCCGAATGATTTCAATTTCATATTCATGCACATCGAATAAGCGCTGGATGCAGTGCTCTAGTTCAGCCAGATCCCATTCGACTTTTTCTACCTTCTGAAAGTATTGCACACGGAAATTTAGAGCATCACGAACTAGTCCAGTATAATGTTCTACTGGTTTCAACAGGTTTTGCAGATATAGATGATTGATCATATATTGCGGCTGCTGCTGGATCCATTCCCGCAACACATCATGAATCAGCTGCTGGATATACAGATCCTGATCTTCAGTCAGTTCAGCCCGTTCAATCTTGCCGCTTTCAAAAGCAAATTCACGTAATAATTTCTGGCTAAAGCTGTCCAGTGTTCCGACAAACAGCTCATCCAGCTGGTTCAGAACCAGACGTAGACGGCGCCGGGCATAGTCCATGCGTGAGCCATAATCTTTCAACACCTGCTGGAACAGCGGATCCGATTCAGCCTGGATTTTGGCGGTGATTTCGACCGAATTCAGCTCCTGATGACGCTGAATGAAGGCTAGCGTTTCCTCGACTCTGAGACGTACCCGGTTTTTCAGTTCAGCTGTGGCTTTACGGGTAAAGGTTGTGGCAATCACCTGATGCGGATAATACTGATCCAGAAAAATCCGCACCATCAAACTGGATAAGGTATAGGTCTTACCCGTCCCCGCCGAAGCTTCAATCCAGTGCAGGCCGCTAAAGCGCATGTCCTGAATCGGATTGGTTGAAATCTTTTTACTGCTCTGGTTCGGTAACATGGTCATTGTTCTTTTATCCATTCCAGATGTTCATGAATCGGCGCATATAGCGCATGGGCAAAGTCATGGCAACAGCGTTGCAAGGCCAGATCCGGGTCCTGATCCTGCAAAATAAACTGCCAGTCCTGATGCAGCTGGCTGGATTCATCGCTGGCCAAAGGCTTGGCACTTTCATAGCTGTTGTTCCAGGCCTTTAGCAGTTCCTGCATCTCGGCAATAGTGATCTGCCCCTGTTCATTTTCAGTCCATTCCCAGGCCTTTTTCATCAGCAATTCGGCAGGCAATACCAGCGGCTGGGTCTGTCCCACTTCCCAAGCTTTCAGCCAGGCCTGTAAATGATGACGTGCCTGACTAGAACGCAGTCCGGAGAATTTCAGGGTTTTATTACTGAAAATGACAATCCGTTCCAGCTGCGGCGACAGTTCATCATTATTCAGATAGGCCAGCCAGAGCAGATATTCCAGCCAGACCTGTGCCCGACGTTTTTCCGAAGCGGAGGAAGACTGCATGCTGAGCCAATAATTGCTGTGCGGCACTTGCGGCAAGGTAATATGAATCAGCAATTCAGGGTTATATTGCCAAGTTTGCTGCGTTACAGGTGTCAGCTCTTTATTCAGCTGCAATAAACGTTCTTTTAGCGATTGCTGTTCCTGCTGACTGCTGAGCCAGGTCGCTTCCTGAGTTTTTCCGACCGGTAAGCGGTCCAACATCAGCTGTGGCTCAATCTCTTGATCCTGTTGTAATAGGAAATCACGGACCTGATACTGTTCCAGCTTATTTAGCAATAAGGGTTCTCGGGAACTTGGCAGATCGGTATATCTCACACTGGAAACACCAACACTTTTCAGGAACAGGCGTGCCGGGAAAATCATGTCACGAATCCACTCATCCCCTTTCAGCACCCGGATTTCTTTCTGCATCAATGCTGGATAATGGGCGTTGATCCAGCTACTGCGCTTGCCTTCTGCACTGCGAATATATTCTGCTACAGCAAACCACTGGGTCTGATAACGTGGAGTATGAGACTCTACATAACCGATCGGATCGAACGGCTGTAATGGATGTACATGATAGAGTTGACGGATATGTTTAGCCACGCTCAAACCATTCAGCTCAACCGTTTCATCGACTTCAGCATCGGGCTGGTCTGACTGGCAGATCAGGGCAATATGCTGGATCAGTTCCTGCAATGAAGTGGATGGATCACGCGCTTCACCATCATCAACATCAAAGCCATTATAGAACAGCCATAAATTGTCCTGCGCCAATAGCAATGCATCCAGAAAAGCACCTTGGTCATCATCCAGACGGGAACGATCCCCTAGTTGCGGCTTCAGACTGTTCATCAGGTCAAATGGCACCTGCTGATTCCGGCTCGGAAATTTACCGGTATCCAGATTCAGCATCACCACCAGCTTATACGGCAACGGACGGATCTGGCCGATTTGACTAAAGGTAATTTGTCCGGTCGGCTCGGCCTGATCCAGTTGCATCTCCAACGTATTCTGAATTTCTTCCAGTACATAAGGCAATGGCAGACTTAAGGCGACCAGCTCCTGGCTGGCCTGCGGATCATCCTGATCATGGTAATCGGCCAACGTCAGCATCCGCATCTGCTTGTCAATGATTTCTGCGACCGTCTTTAAGGACTCAACCCCGGCTTCACGGAACTCATTCAAGTCTTCACGCAGATATTCCAGCCAAGTTTTTACCGGGGTACGTTGTCCCTGTTCATGCAAAATCAGCCAGTCACGGCGCTGTACCAGATCCTGATAAATCTGGATCAGAGTCGAAATGAGAGGAAAATCACTACTCAAGACCCGAGCATAGCTTAAGGTATCCTGAAACAGGGCATGTTCCGGAACTGCAAGCCCGAGTGCCAGCCGATCCAGCGCAAACTTAAAACTGAAGCGGTAGTCTTCATCACCGGCAGTCAGGCTTTGCTGTAAATGCTGCTGATCCAGACCGCGTTTAAAGCCCGCTTCGCCCAGTAACTGCAACATGCGCTCAACTTGCGCGTAGTCCAGCGCATATAGTTGCTGGGTCGCATTCAGGCTGAGCCAGTCGGCAAAATCTTCGATACTGAAACGTCGATGCACCAGCTGAATCCGGCCCAGTACCGCGCGCCAGGCATTACTGACATCGAGTCGGGACACCCCGGCAATCTGAATCGGTAAATACAGATTATCTTTTTGCAGACGCTGGCTATTGCCTTCCCGTTCTCGTGGCGGCGGTGCAAAGACACTCCGAATTGCCGGTTCCAGCTCTTTCAGGTTCGGGGCCAGCACCAGAATATCGCTCGGCTGACGTGGGGCATCTTCCGTGCCTTGGGCCAGCCAGTGAATCATCTGTTCTTTTAAGACTTCCAGCTGGCGCAGTGAGGAATGACAGACATGAATCTGTACCGAATCATCGTCGGGTTTGAGCGGATACTGGTGTTTTTCCGGTTCCAGCAGGTACAAAATATCCGACTGGATTTTGGCCAGTAACTTATCCTGATATTCATCCACGAAAGCATCGGCCCAGAGACCTTCTTCACCTGAAGACAGTTTGGACAATAACGAGAAATGATCACGTGCCTGCTTGCCAAAGCGGGTCAGCAAGGGATGACGCGATTCTCGGTCTTCGGCATTAAAGTTCAACTGAAAGGCTGCAAAGAAATGCTGGATTTCGGTATCAGTCGGCAAACGTCCCTGAGATTTTTCAAATTTCTTGATGAAACGTTCCTGCACGCCAAGGTCATAACGTGCTTTCCAGTCTGGATCGACACTATCGGCCCAGTATTCCTGTGACGGGTTAAAGTGGAAAATATAAATATCGATGTATTGACCGAGACGGCGCAAGAAATCCAGCTGACTCGGTGGCAATTCTAGCAAGGTAAAGACCACGACCTGTTCTGGC
Organism: Acinetobacter sp. YH12072; assembly: GCF_013419565.1. Taxonomy (NCBI): domain Bacteria; kingdom Pseudomonadati; phylum Pseudomonadota; class Gammaproteobacteria; order Moraxellales; family Moraxellaceae; genus Acinetobacter; species Acinetobacter sp. YH12072. Next base: position 53,520 of record NZ_VOZV01000004.1, read on the forward strand.
AAACGCTTTAAAGCCTGTACCTGAGTATCTTCATTTTCCAGACGTTCCCAGTACATCTGTTCGATGTCCAGAATCTTGGCATAATCATCCTGAAAGACATGCTGCCACAACCAGCGCTGCCAGGCTTCCAGTTCGCGTGCCTGAATCTTGACGAAGTCTGCCACCGGAATTTCATGACCATTTTCATCTTTAGGAATATAGATCATCTGCTCAAGATCGAGCGCAATATCCTGCCCCCAGGACGCCAGCCAGTTAGTGGGACAACGACATTCCTGTGGTGGGCAATTCCGCGCGCAATAGCCACGGTAATCCATATAATGGCTAAACAGGCGCGAGACCTGTTCGGATACCCAGTACAGCATGCTTTGTTTTTTCAGCTGCTTCTCTGTGCCCTGTTCCAGACGATCTGCGCTGTCATAAATCCGTTTGATAATCGAATACAGTGGATGATCGATCTCTAATGGAATCTGCTCAGGCAAAATGCATTTACGTAATGCCTGAAATACCCGCCATTTAATAATAATTCGGGGAATATTGGCTTCACGAACCTGTTCGACTTCTTTGGGATTATTCAGCACCCACTGATAGGAAGTCCACTGAAAGGCACGGATCCGATGATGAAACTGGGTATTGGCACTGATGCCCTTTTTCTCGGCAATTTTTTGGGTCAGCCAGGCCTCGACTGCAGGAGATGGCACAATAAAATGCCGCGGCTGTAACACAGCCAAGGGATTTTTTGCGCTCTGGTTGACGATACGCAGCATACTATCCAAAAGCACATCAATGCGTTGACTCTGAATAACATGAATTGCCATCGTTTCCCCTGAAAAATGAGATGGAGCAGTACTACAAAATGATAAAGATTATTTACTATACTTACCGAACTGTCTATGTCACTTTAAAACTCATACTTCAGTCAAAAAAGTTCTTTGAAAAAAGCATCTTATTGATGTTTGAACAGAAAAAAACAACATCTAGCTTTAGGTAATGCCCATGAAATTAGACAAAATTCCAGATCGTATCGATCCAAGTTTAGATTTAGACAGAATTCGCAACGAGTGCTTAGAGCTAACCAAAAAACGTGCCTATTATTCTGCCGGAGCAGCTGTGATTCCGGTGCCATTTCTGGACGTGGTCATTGATGTCGGCATTCTGTCGCAACTGATTCCGGAGATCAATGCCCGCTTTGGTCTGGCCCCTGAACAGATCAGTGTGTTTGATCCTGCAACCAAACAGGTGCACTGGAATGAACTGCGTAAACGCGGAATCGAGTTTTCCGGTCTGGTGGTAGCACGTACAGCAGTCAAAAAATCTTTGAACAATGTTGCAGCGAAAGTGATCACAAAGCAAGTCACAAAATTCATTCCACTCGGTGGTCAACTGGTAGCCGCGAGCCTCGGTTATTTTGTCATGAAAAAAATTGCTGAAGCGCATGTGGAAGATTGCTATCGCACAGCAAAAAATATTCAGCAAAAACAGATTGCTCAAGGCAAATAAATTTCCCGCCCCATTTTTTATCCCCAAACTTTTCAAAACTCAGGCAGATTAATCTGCCTGAAGCTGCTTTAAAATTGTTTTTAAAATTTCGACCCGAGCGGTGTTTTTATCATCAGTGGCAATAATGTGCCACGGTGCCTGTTCTGTCGACGTACGTTCAAACATGTCGGCTGCTGCTTCTAAATAATCATCCCAACGTTCCCGATTACGCCAGTCTTCATCAGTGATTTTAAAGCGCTTATGTGGGGTGTCTTCACGCGCCTTGAAACGGGCGGCCTGCTCTTCCTGGGAAATCGCCAGCCAGAATTTAATAATTACGGTTTGATGGTTAATCAGGCTCTGTTCAAAACGGTTAATTTCATCATAGGCCCGCTGCCATTCTGCCGGACTGGCAAAACCCTCTACCCGTTCTACCAGCACCCGACCATACCAGGAACGGTCAAAAATACAGATATCATCATCAGTTTGCAGCTTGTTCCAGAAACGCCATAAATAAGGACGATTCAGTTCATATTTTTCGGGCGCACCGATGGTCTGGATTTCATATTCACGGGGATCCAGCTTTTTCACAATCCGCTTGATCGCTCCGCCTTTGCCTGCTGCATCCATCCCTTCAAACAGCAAAATCACATTGCGTGGGTCTGAGCGCAGCGCCTTGGCCACCTGAGGAGACAGTTTTTTCAGTTCCGCCTTATAGTCCTCTGTCTTGGCAAGCTCTTGCGAAGGATGCTGCAATAATTCTGGAATTTTGGCTTGCTTCCATCGTCCTTTGGCTCGAACCGGATGATTCGGGCAATGTCTTAGCGCCTGCAAAATATGCTGCGCAAACTGCTGGTCACGCCGTTTTTCATCTTCTCCATCAATGATCAGCCAGTCGTCGTCTTTAGTAAACCGCTCTCGCAAACGCTGCACGGTGTCGTACTTTTTTTTGTCGCGCCAGTCCAGGCCATGCAGTTTGTGCCACTGCATTTCACTCGGATCCATCTGATCCAGGCGTTTTTGTAGCGTTTTCCAAGGCAAGTCGAACCAGACCTTGACCACATCAACATAGTTATTTTTTAGATCCTGCTCAAAGACACGCATATCTTCCAGATAGGCATCAAACTGGGCATCATCAATGGCACCAGTCTGCATGGTGGTTCTGAGCAGATCGCTGTACCAGTTACCAAACAAGACCATGATCTGGCCTTGGGCAGGAATAAACCGTGTATAGGGTTGCCAGAAGGTCTGTTTTTCTCCTAATACTTGCGGCTGATCGGCCTTCACCTGCAAATAACGAGGATCTACCCATTCACGTAACTGTTTGACTGCTTCGCCCTTACCTGCCAGCTCGATTCCATTGACCAGAACAATCAGGCTTTTGCCATTTTTCTGACCTTGGGTTTTTCTCAGATCATACTGGGCATTGATCAATACAAGGGATAGCTCGTCTTCATCCATTAACTGGAAAATTTGTTCTTCTGTACGCATGGAGATCCCTCATCTTTTATTCTTGTGGGCAGTATAGCGAGGAGTCTGAACGCAAAAATAGCATTAGCAACGTTTTTCACACGATTAGATTGTCTGTTTAAACAGCAAATTGACATTCAAATAAGGAATCATTGTTCAATTTGTCATAGCGAGATTGCGCCACACCCTCTAAGATTCTGAGATCGAAAAATCATATTTGAAAATACATGTCCAAACTTGCCCGATTAGATGAACTCTTAGAACAGTATTATCAGCTGAAGTATCACACTCAGCCTGAAATTTTAAGCCGTTTACAGGATGTGCAGGCATGGCAAAAGGCACGGATGCAGCGTAGCCATCATCAGTATTTTTCTGAAAAAAATAACCAGCTGATGGCCGAATATTTCCTGAACCGGCTCTACGGTGGCCCGGACTTCGACGCACTGGCCGAGCAGATTGCCCGACTGATGAAATATGCGCACAAGGCAGAAAAAATGATTCCGGAAAATGCCCTGAAAACCGGAACCTCAGGTGTCGAACTGGCGATTCTGGCGGTACAGCTGGATGAACAGGTCGCAATCCAGCTTTTAGAGGATTATCCTGCCAACGCACCATTGACCGATGAAATGATGCGTGTGACCTATCTGAAACTGGATCAGGGTGAGGCGCGCTTGAAACAGCTGGCATTGCTGGATCAGCTGGGTGTTAGCCTGGATAAATATATGCGTTCCTTTGTGGTTTATACCGCCTTCAAGATGTGTAAAGGCGCAGCCAATAAATATCATTTTCAGGTGATGTATGAGTTTATGCAGGACGGTTTCCAGGCCATGAAACCGTTAAAATCGGCAGAAAAATTCGTGCATGACTTTACTGCAATTGAACGCGGCATTATTGAGAAGGTGCATTCAGGTGATCCAACACCATTCCAATAATAGATTCCTTTCCCATCCATGATGAGGAAGGCTTGCAGTCCTGCCTGATCCTGATATTTTCAGGTTTTTAGGGCAGGCCATCGCCAGTGATAAATCATATGAATTATTCGATCACTGGCAGTGAAGATTTCCGCCCATATTCCTATTTTTCTGTATATTATTCATAACAATTGCATCATGATTGCTGAATAACATTCAAGAATCTGTCATTATGCAGGCAATGCAAGATTAACCCGATTGATATGTTAGGAGTGACTCCAATGTCGAATGAAAATCAAACGCCTACCCCTACACCCGAGTCGGCACAACAGACAGACAAAGTGAGCCCATTCTTAACCACTCCGCTTCCGCAAGGCGCTCCACAAGGTCAGCAACAATCTCTAGAACAACGCCTGACCGATACGCCTGTGACTGGAACTGTCCCTAAATATAACCTGCCACGCGGTGCCAATACCGGTAACGTCGGTCCAACCACGCACTTCGGCTACAAGACTGTGAGCAGTGACGAAAAAGCCCAGAAAGTGGCTGAAGTATTCCATTCGGTGGCCAGCAAATACGATATCATGAATGACCTGATGTCATTCGGCATTCACCGTCTGTGGAAACGTTTTGCGATTAATATGTCAGGCGTGCGCCGTGGCCAGCATGTGCTGGATATTGCGGGCGGTACAGGCGACCTGGCCAAAGTATTTAGCCGTGAAGTGGGCCCTACCGGTCATGTAGTACTGTCTGATATTAACGAATCCATGCTGAATGTTGGCCGTGACCGTCTGATTGATGCCGGCTGTACCAATGTTGATTTCGTTCTGGCGAATGCGGAAACATTAGAACCATTTGCCGATAACAGCTTTGATCTGGTAACGATTTCTTTTGGTCTGCGTAACGTCACCGATAAAGATGCAGCACTGGCTGCGATGTATCGCGTACTTAAGCCAGGCGGTCGTTTACTGATTCTGGAATTCTCTAAACCAGTCTTCGAGCCATTCTCAAAACTGTATGACCTGTATTCATTCACCGCTTTACCAATCATGGGTAAAATCGTGGCGAATGATTCAGAAAGCTATAAATACCTGGCTGAATCAATCCGTATGCATCCAGACCAGCGTACTTTAAAAGGCATGATGGAAAATGCTGGCTTCCAGAACTGTGATTACCACAACCTGACCGGTGGTATCGTTGCCGTTCACCGTGGCTTCAAGCTTTAAGGGTCGTACCCGATATGTGGTCACTTCTCGCCCTCGGTGCTGTTGAACGCCTGATTCATCATATGATTGATCTGGATGCGATTACCCGCATTCAGCTCAATACTTTGGCTGGCAAAATGCTGCGGGTGGTCATTACTTCACCGCAGCTGTCCGTCGATGTCTTCTTTGATGAGGGCAAGGTTCGTCTGGAACCAACGCCAACCGGTCATACTGAAGAATCTTCGATTTTTGAACAGCGCCCTTATGAAGCCAATAGTACTCAAATTCCTGAAGCAACGGCGACGCTACAGGTGAATAATGTCGTAGAGCTGCTTAAGCTGCTGCTTGCTGATGAAGTCGGCAATATTCCGCTGCAAGGTGACTATAAAATTCTGCAAGAAATCCAGCGTATTATGCAGCAGGCTGAACCTGATCTGGCGGCGCATTTAAGTCCCTGGATTGGCCCTGCGCTGGCACATGAAATCGGCAAATTGCAACTTGCGCCAAAATATTTGAAGCGTACGTTGCAAAGCCAGTTATTTTTCGCTGAAGATGCCCTGAAAGAAGATAGTGGTCTCTTTGCCCCGCGCTGGCAAATGGATGACCTGAATCAGGATACCCGTATCCTGAACCAGAATTTGGATCGCGTCGAAGCCAAAATCCGTCAGCTTCAGGCACAGATTGAATCTGACGATTCTACTGATCAGCCATTTACTCCTGCTACACCTCATATTCCTTCTCAATACTAGGTACACCGCTTTATGATTCCGCATGTTTCACGTTTACTCGAACTTTGGCGCATCGCCGCGCACTATAGACTCGACACGTTGTTTCCTGCGGAAGAACTTCCTGAGAAAGCCCGACATATTTTATCTTTGATCCGTATGCATCCGGCAGCCTGGTCCAGCCGTGAGCGTAAAAACCCGCTCAAGCTGAAACTGGCATTGGAAGAAATGGGACCACTGGCAATCAAGCTGGGTCAGTTACTTTCGACCCGTCGTGACCTGATTCCACCTGAAGTGCTGCAACAACTGGTTCTGTTACAGGATCAGGTCAAACCCTTTGATAATGATATCGCCAAGATGCGTATTCAGGAATCCTTAAAAGCGGATGTAAATACCCTGTTCGCCCGATTTGATGTTCAGCCACTGGCAGCCGCCTCGATTGCACAGGTGCATACCGCAGCCCTGCATGATGGCCGTGAAGTGGTCGTCAAAGTGACCCGTCCGAATATTCGACAGCAGATCTTGCAGGATTTTGAAATTCTAAGCTGGCTGGGTGATTTTCTGGAGAAGCGTCTGGAGGCAGCGCGTGCCCTGCATTTGTCTGAAATTATTCAGGACTATCGCCAGATCATTCTGAATGAGCTGGACCTGACGCTGGAAGCGGACAATACCCGCCGTATGCGTCATTACTTCACTGGCTCCAGCATGATGTATGTGCCTGAAGTTTACATGGACAGTAAGGACGTGCTAGTAGCAGAACGGATTACCGGTGTTCCGATTTCAGATATTGCCACCTTTGATGAACTGGGTATGGACCGTGCTGATCTGGCACGTAAAGGTTTAACTATCTTCTTTACTCAGGTCTTCCGCGACAACTTCTTCCATGCGGACATGCATCCAGGCAATGTCTTTGTCGAAACTATCAATCCGGCCAATCCGCGCTTTATTGCGCTGGACTGCGCGATTATGGGAGAGCTGTCTAAGCATGACCAGATGACCGTAGCACGTATGCTGTTGGCGGTCATGAACAGCGACTTCATGCAGCTGATTCAGATTGTGCATCAGGCCGGCTGGATTCCACCGGGTACCGATCAGGACGCGCTAGCACGCGAAATGCGTCGCACCGTGGGTCCAATGGTCTCCAAGCCGATGCATGAACTGGATTTTGCCGGGATTCTGATTCAGGTCATGGACATCGCCCGTCGTTTCCATCTGGAAATCCCGCCACAACTGATGTTGTTACTGAAAACGCTGGTTCATGTAGAAGGTCTGGGAACAGACTTGTATCCTGAACTGGATATCTGGAGTCTGGCGAAACCCATCCTCACCGATTGGGTCAAAGCCCAGATGAATCCGCAAAAGAATATCAAGGAACTCGGACAAAAAATCCCGGATCTGCTTTTGGGCGCGCAGGACCTACCGACCCTGATGATCGACAGCCTGAACGGTCTGAAAAACCAGTCCGCCTGGCATGCCAAGCAGCTTAATGAATTGCAAAGCATGCGCCTGCAAATGGAACATCAGCAAAAACGTAGCTGGATTTTTGGCAGCATCATGGCTATCCTGCTTTCAATTGCGATCATTTCACCATGGTTTGTGTCAGTGATTTTGATCGTACTGGCAAGCGTACTCGCAGTCTGGCGGATTGCAAAATAACTGAAATAACCTTCTTAAAAGACCTGACATTGTTCAGGTTTTTTTATTTTTCTCCTTCCCTATGACTGCAAAGTCACCTTAGGGTATATCTTGCCATTGGGCTTTGTGACCAGATGCTTAAAATATGTCCTCATTGGTCAAATATGGGTTGAACCTTTATGCAGATTTTACAAAAACATGCGCCTGCTCTGAAAATCCGCGCTGGGCATCAGGCTCGTGAGCTGATTCTGAAAGAAGGTTTGCAACCCGAACAGGTCGATATTGTGCCGGGTGCTGCAGGTGGCCCCAAGGGTATTGGCATTCAGGGACTGGATCAGGCCATTTTTGGCGAGTTTTTCCCCCGTGCCCCTCAGCGTAGAACGCTAGTCGGTTCATCCATTGGCAGCTGGCGTTTTGCCAGTGTCGCGGCGTGGGGAGCCAAAGCAGGCACTGAACGTCTTGCCGACTTGTATACCCATCTGTACTTTCACAAGAAAATGACTCGCCAAGAAGTCAGTGACGTTTGTCGTGGCATGCTGCTGGATCTGGTACAAGGCAAAGAAACCGATCTGGTGAATCATCCAGATTATCATCTGACGGTATTGTCGATTAAAGCCCAGCACATTTTCCAGAGTGACAAGGCGCTCCCCCTACTCGCCTCTGTAGCTGGCATTGTGGGAACTACCGCTGTAGCGCGTAAACATAGCCGCCATTTTATGCAACGTGTGATTAGCCAGCCGAATACCGGTGAACAGTTTAAAATTGCCGATGATGGATTTACTACACATTATCACGCCTTGACTGAGCAAAGTGTTTTGTCCTGGCTGATGGCTTCTGCCTCTATTCCGGGCGTGATGGCAGCAGTCAATAATATTCCGGATGCACCGCAAGGTTATTATCGCGATGGCGGTCTGATTGACTATCATATTGACCTGCCTTTCCAGAGCAAAGGCATCGTGCTGTATCCGCATTTTACTGACAGCATTACTCCCGGCTGGTTCGATAAACTGTTTAAACGCACGGCACGCCCGGAAAATCAGGCACGAACTTTGCTAATTTCACCCTCTCAGGAATATTTGCAAAGTTTGCCTTTGGGTCGTTTACCGGATCGTAAGGACTTTACTTTGAAAGGTTTGGATCAAGCCCAGCGGATTCAGCTCTGGAAGCAATGTATTGCAGAAAGTCAGCGCTTGGGAGATGAATTTCTGGAACTAGTCGAGAAGCAGAATTTTGCCGATGTGATGCAAAGTCTGTAATGGGCGCAGTCTGTCCGAATTGTTTGTATAATTGCCTTAATTTTTTGAACTGTTGAGATTTATGCAGAAATTTTTAGTGATCCTGCAATATGCATGTATAGCCTTTGGACTTTATCTGATTTATAGCGTTACCATGTCGCTGTATACCCAGCAATTTGAGCTGATGGAACTGGTGGCAGATATTGGCACCATTCTGATCTGTCTGGATTTGGGTGTGTTTTTATATACCAGTAAAGGCAAACAAGGCATCACCATGGAAGAGTATGCTAAACAGCTAGAACAACCACCGTCTAAACTGGTTTATGTGACACGTAAACTGGGACATCTGGGTATTTTATTGATTATTACCAGCTGGATTGTTCCGATTATTAATAGTTAATCCAAAATAAAAAACCTCCCGATTGGGAGGCTTTTTTTAAATTTCTTTGAGATGACAGGCTTTTAAAAATTGATATGTTGAATCATACAATTCACTCGGTCTGGTCCAATCATTATCATCTACATTCGGTAGGTAAATCACCACTCCTTGACGCGCACGAGTCAACAAAACACGATAAGTATTCAGTAGATATTTTTGCTTTTCCATCTGATTGATGTTCTGCCATTTTGTTCCTTTAAATGCTTGATAACACCAACCATCCTTAAAGTAAAAATTAATATCCCACGCAACACAGCAGTAATCTAATTCTAATCCTTGAACATCAAATTCTGTGGCGACATCTTCTAAGTAATATGAAGAACGTACATCAATTGTAGAATTCAAAAACCAATCAGATGGTGTGATTTTATTTTTAACATCAATCCCCTCTGCTTTGAGTCTTCTTGCGCCTGAGCTCGCAACCATGCCGTAACGCTCTGTCCCTTTAGCTTGTTGTTTTAGCCACGACTTGGCTCTTTCCAAGTTCCTTGTTAAAACAATTGGATAGGATTCTATAACTTGGCTATAAATATGTTGTGCTTTCGTCGCATCCCCATCTAAAATTGCTTGGACAAGTTCAGCAACTCTTTCACTTCTAAACGACCTTACTGATACCGCCAAATGTAAATCAGGTTCTTTATTACCATACTGAATTAAATGATGCTTTCGGCTTTGATCTTGTATATAGACACGATCCTCTAAAATTTTCTCAGAATAATAAATCTGCCATTCAGGATAATGCTGTTGTAAAGCATCTAACCATTCGATAACCCCTGCTTCTCCAGTGTTAATCTCTTGACCGCCACCGATCAAACAAATAATCACACACCAATCTGTGTGCCGATCCATTACCTCAATCAAAAATTGTGGTTCAGATTTATCAAAGCTCTGAATTCCCTTTTTTTGCTTCATAAAGTTAGAAACTTGTTCTTTGCGCCAAGCTCTTTGTGCCTCATCAAATACTACCACCTTTTCAATAGGAGCTTCTAATGACCTTAAGTACTCATCTCGAAAGTGATGGATATTTTGAATAAAAGCTTTTGCTTTTCTTTCAGCACTTGATCTGGTTTCAAGTTGACCTTCAGTTTTTGCTGTTTCGACTGTTTGTCGAATCAGCGCTTCCCTTAGCACATCAACAAGTGGGCCATTGCCCGAGAGAAAAACTGAATGTTCTGATTCGTCTTTTTTTAGTCGCTGGTTAGCAATATTCAGCCCTGCTAATGTTTTTCCAGCACCCGGTACTCCTGTAAGAAAACAAATTGCCTTATGTCGTTTTTCTTTTGTTGTTTCAATAATATGTTCAATACGTGCTGAAGTTATTTTTAAATTAATCGCCCCTGCATCACTTCTGGAAATATCTTCAACTTGATGTCCTTGATAAAGTGCTTTCGCTGCTTCAATGATTGTGGGTGTCGGTCTATAGCTGGCTTGATTCCACTCTTGGATATTAATGTCCATACCCACATCATAATGCGCAAGAGCCTGTAGAATCATTTGGTTTAAATTGTACTGATGACAACAAATGGGTGCTCCAAGATCATCTACATCCTCCCAAATGATCTCTTGTGTATCCGCTTCAGTAACTATAAGAATTGGAATAATTTTTTTATCATGACTTTGTGAATGAAAATTCTTTAAATCCAAGCAATAATCAATCACCTGATTTTTTGCAGTTGTAGAGTAAAAACTTTCCCCAACCTTAAACTCAATAACAAAGATTAAATTACGAATAATCAGAATATTATCAGCACGCTTCCCCATTCGAGGAATGCTGTACTCAAAGTAAAGATGACCCTTTGCTATACCAACTAAATTTGCTTTTAAAATATCTATTTGTGCTAACCAAGCATTTTTCTGTAAATCTTCAAGTGCAAATTCATGATGCTGTGCCAAATTACCTAAGATTAAGTCATTTGAGCTAGATAAAAAATCTTGGATGGAACTTTGATAATAACTTCTTAGCATTTTTAGATTCTTTGAGATTTTTTAATATTGTCGATACGAAAAACCTCCCTTTTGGGAGGTTTTTCGTTTAGAGCCTAAAGATTATTTCGAACCTTTAATCCCTGCTTGCAATAACAATGCCCCTAAACCACCAATTTTATTTTCTTGTGGTTTAGTCGCTTGAGGTTTTTTGCCATGCGGGCGATCACCTTGCGGACGCGCATGCTGTGGACGTTTACCTTGTGGCTTGCGCTCACCGCGTTGCTCATTGTCACGACGTGGTTGACGTGGTGCTTTCGCTGGCGCTTCCGAACCTTCAGGACGCATCGACAGATTGACACGGTTACGTTCCACATCAACGTTCAGTACACGAACTTGTACGATTTGACCTGGTTTTACCACTTTATGCGGATCAGCCACAAATTCATTGGCTAATTCAGAAATATGTACCAAACCATCCTGATGTACACCAACATCCACGAAAGCACCGAAGTTAGTCACATTGGTGACTACGCCTTCCAGCTGCATGCCTTCAGTCAATTGAGCCACTTCAGTAATATCATCACGGAATTTTGCGGTACGGAATTCTGGACGTGGGTCACGGCCTGGTTTTTCCAGTTCAGCTAAAACATCTTGAACGGTTGGCAGACCGAATTTATCATCCACAAACTCTTCAGCATTGACCTGACGAATGATTTCAGTATTACCAATGATGTCTTTAACAGTCGTTGCTTTCGCTTCAACAATTTTAGATACCAGTGGATAAGACTCAGGGTGAACTGCAGAAGCATCTAATGGTTCTGAACCTTGCTGGATACGCAAGAAACCCGCTGCCTGTTCAAAAGTACGTTCGCCTAGACGTGGCACTTTTTTCAGATCCTGACGATTGTCAAAACGGCCATTTTCTTTACGGAAGTCCACGATTTGCTGCGCGATTGATTTGTTCAGACCTGCGATATAACCCAGGATCGCAGCAGATGCAGTATTTACATCCACACCGACCGAGTTCACACAGTCCTCAACTACTGCTTCAAGAGTTTTTGCCAGACCGGTCTGGTTTACATCATGTTGATACTGACCTACACCAATGGATTTAGGATCGATTTTCACCAGTTCAGCCAATGGATCTTGCAGACGGCGCGCAATTGATACTGCACCACGGATCGATACATCCAGTTCAGGCAATTCCTGAGAAGCCAGTTCAGATGCTGAGTAAACAGAAGCACCCGCTTCTGAAACAGAAACACGAGTCAATTTCAGGTCGCTATTTGCAGCCATCATTTCAGCAACCAATGCTTCAGTTTCACGGCTTGCCGTACCATTACCGATTGCAATCAGGTCAACATTGAATTCGCGGCAAAGACGTGCCAATTCAGTCTGTGAACCTTCTTTATCATCTTTCGGTGCAAATGGATAAATGGTGCTATGTGCCAATACATCACCTGATTCATTCACCACTGCCAGTTTTACGCCAGTACGGATACCAGGATCTACGCCCAGTGTCGTACGTGCACCTGCAGGCGCAGAAAGCAGTAGATGACGCAGGTTTTCAGCAAAGACCTGCATTGCTTCAGCTTCAGCAGCCAGACGTTTTTCAGTCAATAATGAATGTTCGATCGTTGGACGAACTTTACCAAGCCAGAACAGTTTCGCAGTATGCTTTAAGAAATCCTGACGGGATTGCGGCTGAATGGTATCCAGGTTGTATTCAGTTTCAATACGTGCCAATGGTGCATCATCTTCACCATCTACTTTAAGGCCCAGTACATTTTCCTGACGGCCACGTAGCATTGCCAATAAACGATGAGAAGGTACCTTGTTCAGATTTTCAGAGAAATCGAAGTAATCACGGAATTTTTTACCAACTTCTTTTTTCTCTTCGCTAGCGACCAGACTTTTCAGCACGGCAGTTTTAGCAAACATTGCTTTAAGCTCAGTGGTCAACGCAATATTCTGCGCCCAGTCATCAATCAGGATATGCTGGATCGCATTGAGCTGGCTTTCCTGATCTGGATAATCTTCATGGCTAAAGCCCGCTAAAGCTTCTGCTGGATCCACGGCTTCAGTAAAGATTTTTTCTGCAATCGGACCTAAACCGGCTTCTTTGGCTTTAAACGATTTGCTGGTACGTTTTGGACGGTATGGTGCGTAAATTTCTTCTAGGGCATTTTTAGTTTCTACCGCATTCACCCGTGCCAATAAATCATCAGATAATTTATTTTGTTCTTTTAGTGATTCGATCACCTTTTCACGGCGTTCATATAAATCACGCAAATACGATAAACGTGTATCGAGCTGGCGTAGTTGCGTATCGTCTAAGCCCTGCGTTACTTCTTTACGGTAACGTGCAATGAAAGGAACGCTGGCACCCTCATCAATCAGTTTGATGGCAGCTTCTACTTGATTTGGACGTACGGCAAGTTCTTTTGCCAACTGCTGAACTAAGTCAGTCATCGTGTTTGATCCCACAAGGATAAGTACTAAATGGCATGATTATAAAGACCAGGTCTATAAAATCCACCATTGTTTTTATTAATTTATATAAGCTTCAGATAACCGTATACGATCGTTTTCCAGTTTTTCCACTAAAGTTTGCATGAACTTTGCTTTTTATTCTTGTTCCGGGACGATTTTTTTCGCATATAGATGTATATATTTGGTATCTATGTCTTGATTTTAACTGCAATATTTGATGCTTTAGAGCATAGTCAATTAATAGTAATGAATCGTATACTCAAAGCATATTTCATTTTTTGTTTATGACGACAATAAAGAATAAAGGAGCACCTCATGAGTTTAGTGGTACCTGCTGAAAAACCCGATGCTGTACATACCGAAACCGACCGGGTCGAGCGCATCCTGGTTGTCGATGATGATGTGCGTCTGCGTACCCTGTTACAACGTTTCCTTGAAGATAAAGGCTTCGTCGTTAAAACTGCGCATGATGCTACCCAGATGGATCGACTATTACAGCGGGAACTGTTTTCTCTGATTGTGCTCGATTTTATGCTGCCTGTAGAAGACGGCCTCAGCATCTGTCGTCGCCTACGCCAGTCGAATATTGATATTCCAATTATTATGCTCACTGCACGTGGTAGCGATTCGGATCGTATTGCGGGTCTGGAAGCCGGTGCCGATGATTACCTGCCTAAGCCATTTAATCCAAATGAATTGCTGGCACGTATCCGTGCAGTTTTGCGTCGTCAAGTTCGTGAAGTGCCAGGCGCTCCTAGCCAGCAAATGGAAGTGGTGTCGTTCGGCCCATGGTCACTGGATCTGTCCACTCGTACTCTGACTCGTGAGGGCCAGGTAGTGACCCTGACCACTGGTGAATTTGCGGTATTGAAAGCGCTGGTTCAGCATCCACGTGAACCTTTAACGCGTGACAAACTGATGAATCTGGCACGTGGCCGTGAATGGGGTGCGATGGAACGTTCAATTGACGTTCAGGTATCACGCTTACGTCGTTTGATTGAAGAAAACCCTGCCCGTGCGCGTTATATTCAAACCGTTTGGGGTGTCGGTTATGTGTTTGTTCCAGATGGTGCTGAATAATTTTCTTATTAGAAGAAAGTAAAATATTCGTCCGTCTATCAATTTAGTTTTTAATTACGTGACAAATTCATTCGCAACTGTTTGAGGCAGGAGGTATTCATCTCTAATGTTTCTGCGATAAATTGATTACTTGCCGCAATTTGACGAGTTTTGCGAATGAAAATGGTTTTGCCTACTTTTGCCGAAACAAAAGTAGGTCGAACCGAAGGTTTCAACCTATATCTAAATTACAGATGGTTTGACTCCGGTGTGATAAGGCCTTTTAATCAACTCATAATAATTTGCTGAAGTCATAGCACAGGATTGCTCAGTGAAACTCGACCCCATCGACCCACAAAAATTTACCGATTTTGTCAGCTACTCAGAAAAAAAACGCACCCCTTGGGAACGCTTTCTGGACAAAATCAAACCGCGCTCTGCAGCAATGCGAACCACTGTACTGGTGGTCTTTGTGGTCTGTTTCAGCCTGTTCATGTCAATCTGGTTTTTCTGGCGCACACTTTATTTACCTGAAATTCAGCAACACGCGCGTTATCTGGCCATGGAGCTGGAAATTCTCAATAATCCGGACCTGCGTCTTTATCATAAAGAACAGGAAGTCGATATTGATACCTGGCTCAAAAACCGGATCGGAATCGAATATGTCACCAATCCGGCTGAATATCCGAATGTAAAAGACAAGGTCATTGCCGAATTCTTTACTAACCAGATTGAAACCAAACTGGCCAAAGAATTAAGAATCGAACAGGCAACCGTTTATTTCCAGTTCAAGCCAAGTCCACGCATCTGGATTCAAACTCCAGAAATGAATGGCAACTGGGTACGTGAGCCTCTTAAAACCTATGCCAACTATAGTCCTGAACTGATTCTAGGCTGGCTGTTGGGTACGCCACTCATTGCTGGCATTATTATCCTGACCCTGGTGCGTCAGCTAAACCGTCCTTTACGCCGCTTGCAGAATGCAGCAAACAGCTATAGTAAAAATGGTTCCGCTCCTTATCTGGATACCAATCATGGTCCGCTGGAAATCCGTCAGGTGAATCATGCCTTTAACCAGATGATTTATACCTTGGATCAAACCGAGCGTGATCGTCGAATCATGCTCGCGGGGATTTCACATGACCTGCGTACACCGTTGACCCGTATCCGTCTTAGCGCAGAAATGATGCCGGATGAAGACTTTCTCAAGGAAGGCCTGATTTATGACGTCGAGGATATGGATGCCATTCTGAACCAGTTCATTTCCTATATGCGGGATGGTTCCGATGAAGAGCTGCAAGAAACCAATGTCAATGTACTGTTGCAGGAACTGGTCAAGCAGTTTAAGCCACTTGATATTCGCTTTACACCTCAAGAGATACCGCTGGTTGAGGTACGCAGCATGTCGCTGAAACGCCTGATTGGTAACCTGATCAACAACTCAAAACGCTATGGTGCGGAACCGATCGAGCTGGCGGCCTATGTGCAGGACCATAAACTGATGATCAGTGTGGCCGATCATGGTGAAGGGATTCCAGAAGACCAGATTGAAGCACTGATGCAACCCTTTGTTCGTGGAAATTCTGCGCGTACCGTACAAGGCAGTGGTCTGGGTCTGGCAATTGTCAAGCGTATTGTTGATATTCACTCAGGTGAGCTGCATATCCAGAATCGGCCTGAAGGCGGTCTGGAAGCCATTATCGCCTTACCCCTGAAAACAGCAGATTCCGAGGCACCCGCTGCCCCAACCACCTTAGATAAAATTCGTCAAACGCTCACTGATCACTTCTAGTAAGTGATCATAAAAGCAACAAACGACTTTTTAGTATTTCTATACAATTCATTTTAATTTTCAATAATTCAATCATTTAAAAAACATCATTTTTCATTATACCTACATTTAGCTAAAAAATTAGACCTTAGCCTAACACCTATGCAAAATACATTTTTTGATCGGTACAATCCGTATCATTATTTAAGAATTTATGAGAGTTGAAATGTCTTTAGATCGTATCCGTTTAGCCTCCCTACACAACAAAGTCATCAGCCCTGAACAAGCTGCTGAATTCATCGAAGATGGTATGACTGTGGGTATGAGTGGCTTTACTCGCGCTGGTGAAGCGAAGGCGGTTCCTTTAGCTTTGGTACAACGCGCAAAAGCAAATCCACTGAAAATCACGTTGATCACAGGTGCATCACTAGGGAACGATCTAGACAAACAACTGACTGAAGCAGGCGTATTGGCACGTCGTTTACCATTCCAGGTCGATAGCACTTTACGTAAAGCGATCAACAAAGGCGAAGTGATGTTCATCGATCAGCATTTGTCTGAAACAGTTGAGCAGATGCGTAACCAGCAGTTGAAAAAACCTGATGTGGCGGTAATTGAAGCGGTTGCGATCACTGAAGATGGCGGCATCATTCCAACAACTTCTGTAGGTAACTCTGCAAGTTTTGCAATTTTTGCCGAGAAAGTGATTGTTGAAATCAACACGAATTTAAGCCCAGCGTTTGAAGGCTTGCACGATATCTACATCCCGACGTATCGTCCAACGCGTCAAGCGATTCCATTGACTCAAGTTGATGAGCGTATTGGTACGCATGCGATCAATATCGATCCATCTAAAATTGTTGGTATTGTATTTAACAGCGAATTGCACGACTCTCCATCTACTGTAACTGCACCAGATGATGAGACTCAAAGCATTGCTAACCATTTGATCGCTTTCTTTGAAAAAGAAGTAGCTGAAGAGCGTTTACCGAAAAACCTCGGACCTCTTCAAGCAGGGATCGGTTCCATTGCAAACGCCGTATTGACGGGTCTGAAAGATTCAAACTTCGAAGACTTGATCATGTACTCAGAAGTACTACAAGACTGTACGTTTGAATTGATCGATGCCGGTAAAATGAAGTTTGCTTCAGGTTCTTCTATTACACTTTCTGCTAAATATGGCGAAAAAGTATTTAACAACCTTGAGCACTACAAAGACAAACTGGTATTACGTCCACAGGAAATTTCAAACCATCCTGAACTGGTACGCCGTTTAGGTATTATCGGCATAAACACTGCACTTGAGTTTGATATTTACGGTAACGTGAACTCAACTCACGTATGTGGTACCAAAATGATGAACGGTATTGGTGGTTCAGGTGACTTCGCGCGTAATGCTCACTTGGCGATCTTCGTAACCAAATCAATCGCGAAAGGTGGCGATATCTCTTCTGTAGTGCCGTTTGCTTCACATATCGACCATGCAGAACACGATGTTGATATCCTTGTGACTGAACAAGGTCTGGCAGATCTTCGTGGTCTGGCGCCACGTGAGCGTGCACGTGCGATCATCGACAACTGTGCCCACCCAATGTACCGTGATGCATTGAATGACTACTTCGACCGTGCATGTGCGAAAGGTGGCCATACCCCTCACCTGCTTCGTGAAGCATTGTCTTGGCACTCTAACTTTGAAGAAAATGGTCATATGCTTGCAGTAGAAGCTGCAGTCAAAACTGCTTAATTGACCGCTTCAGAAAACGCCCCACGGGGCGTTTTTTTATGGGAAAAATAATAAATAAACAAAGACAAATCTATCCATAAGAATCTGATCAGCTTAACTTCTTAAATATTTTGAATGATTAAACTGCACTTAGTCTGGATGCAGGGCTTTAAATTCCAGTTCTTCACCCTCATACTTCTAACAAGACAAAGATTAGAGACATGACATGCGCGTAGATATTTGGTCAGATGTGGTCTGCCCTTTTTGCTATATTGGTAAAAAACGGCTGGAAGCTGCTGCAAAGGAAAGCGAGATTGAACTTGAAGTCCATTGGCATAGTTTTCAGCTAGATCCTGAAGCACCAGTCCGTCAGGAAATTTCCAACTCTGAACGTTTGGCACAAAAATATGGCCGTTCAGTGGCAGAAGTTGAAGACATGCAGCGCAATATTGCAGCCATGGCTAAACAGGAAGGCATTGAATTTAACTGGGAAGGTGCCAACTCTGGTAATACCTTGAATGCGCATCGCATCATTCACCTGGCACAAAGTAAAGGCTTGGGCAATGAAGCTCAGGAAGCTTTTTTCTATAGCTATATGACGCAAGGCCTGCCGATTGGTGAACGTGAAACGCTGGAAGATGTTGCAGCGCGTATTGGCCTGAACCCGGTTGAAGTGGACGATTTACTCGACTCGGATGAATTTGCGGACTTTGTTAAATTTGACCAGGAAGTGGCGCGTGACCAGCTCAAAGTTACTGGTGTTCCGTTCTTTGTATTTGATCAACGCATTGCTTTGGCAGGTGCTCAGCCGAAAGAAGTCTTTTTACAAGTTCTTGAAAAAGCTTTAGAGGAGCCACAGCAACAACCAGCAGCTGATCAGTGTTCTACAGATGCTTGTGATGTTCCTGAAAAGCCTCAATAAACACTAAATCAAATCAAAAAATCCCCATTCAAGATGGGGATTTTTTTATGAATGATGTGAATTATTCAACCAGAAAACTGATCTTTAGATTGACACGATATTCGGTAATTTTATTGTCATTAATCACGACTTTCTGTTCATTGATCCAGGCACCTTGAACATTTTTAATCGTCTCTGTGACTTTCGCGATGCCAGTCTGAATTGCATCCTCAAAGCTTTTACTACTGCTTGAATTAACTTCTACCACTTTTGCAATTGCCATGATTCAACACTCACTCTGTGAAGATAGAAGCATTCATCTTAGTTGATTTAAATTTCTCTACAGCTCTTAGCAAACAAGTGATAGCAAAAACTTACAGGGAATGAACAAATACTGATCTGCCCTTACTGCTTTAAAAAAATTTAAATCTGGACCTCTAGTTTTAAATAATCAACAAATAAATGTTTGTTTAAAAGCTTCTAAAACATCTAAAAAATGTATAAAAAACAATCCAAAACTATCTAGAGTAAATATTCTAATACATTGTTTTATAGAGTATTTTATCTAAATTTAGTTGCTTTTCTTGCCGATTTGATCATTTTTTATTAATTGCCATTTGATATTATTTTTCACGTGATTTAGGACTAACTTTTTTTCTTGTTCAAGCTCTTGAACACCCAGATATCAAAAGGTCATGTTATGAAAACTGTTAAATTTTTATGCGCAGCAACTGTGATGGCTTTTTCTCTACAAGCTTCAGCACAAATGGCTCAAGTGGTTTATCTTCCAGATTTCCCTGTGAGCAAAGCACCAGTTGAAACTGTAGCAACAGATACTGCAAATGCAGAAACTGAAAAAGCGGCTTAAGTCTTTAAGCGAAATCTCCCAGCAGGCTGAATTATTCAGCCTGTTTTTATTTCAGGGCTCCAAAAATCTAACTTGTTCTTCTGTTTAGCGAGTATTAAGAATCTCATTATTTTTTATTTTATTTTGATTTCGTTCACTTTTTATTCAAAAACAACTACCAAATTCGCTTAAAAAATACTCAAAATAATCAAGTATTTTGTCAATCAGATGCTTATAATCAGAACCTGATCTTTTATGGATTTCAGACTTTCTTGTTATGAACCAGCTTCAAGCATTAATACAGGGAAAAATTTCTCCGCAGGCAATTTCTGTGGATTTTTTGATTGAAATGGCTGAGCGTTATCCAGATCCCAACTCTACCGAATACAAACTGGTAGAACTTGCGGTCAATATGATCATGGCCAAGTCACTGGATAAAGCACTCAAATATATCTAGAGAGCTAAAATGAATGCTTTAGAAAAAGCAAAGTTAATTAAAGAATTAAATGAATTGGGGCAGCAACTAGAACATAAATCCCTCAGTTTATATGAAGCCGCCCGAACCAAAAAACGACTCCAGGATATTTTTCATCTCTGTGATGAACCTGTTTTTAAAAATCAGATTTTAAGTTTTAAATCCCGTGTTCAGCCGGAGATGGCAGCGCATCAGTTTGCAGCAAGCACCCAGTTTCATCACCGTTATCGCGGTTATTTCAAGGATACTGTCCAGTTGCAACAGGCACTGACTGCGCATAGAGAAACAGGCTGGGCCTTTTTGCATCAGCCACAACAAGGCTGGCAAATCTGGCTGGGTCCTGTAGAGCAATCTGATTTTTTACATAGTGAATGGGATGAATTAGCAAATTGCCATCACTGGCTTTTGCAGCAACAGCAACAAGACGCATATTTTCCTCTCGATCCCCAACTGGATATTCCGGCTTTATCTGTTCAGGATGCCGAATTCAATACGCTTACCCTAGAAATCGCGCGTTATCATCAGGGCAGTTTGCAGATCCAGACCAAGATCACTGCACCTCAATTGTCTAAAACAATTAAACCTGATTTAGACAGAGCAACTAGCGAAACAGAAGAAGCTAAAACAGCTGAGCTGTCTATAGAAATAGACAACACGGATAGTTCATCCTCTATTTTGATAATAGATGAAAATATTAATTTTCCTGAATCTATACAGCTAGGTAAATTCTCTGCCCTGCTGCATCCCTTAGAACATGCTGGAGCGACTATACGGCGTCTCTGTGCCCTAGAATTACAACCGACTGTCTCCCAACCGGCCGATCTGGAAATAGCGCTATATTATGCCGAGGAAGAGCACTGGCAGGCACGTCCTGTTTATCTCTCCATGCAGACCGATCAGCAAGGGCAAGGTCTGAAATATCTGATGCTCTTAGGCGCACCGAGCCTCTTGCAGGCCAATTCCTGTATCCAGCACTGGGGCACGCAACGTGGACGGCGTTGTATAGAGATAAAATCCATATCATGGGCAGCTTTAGGTGCCTGTCTTGATCAGATAGATCTTTTCAGTGAAATATATCTGCAACAAGCCGAAACGGTCTGGATGCCTGAGGAAAGCTATGCCTATATTCCGGCTCGGTGTATTCATCAAAAGAAATTTATTACTTTTGAGGAAGCGCCCGCTGATTTTTCTACTCCAATTTTATTGCTACAGGAACATCAGAAAATTCGGGTGATTCATGGAGAACGTCGCCTGGCATTGTCCAATCAGGAAATCGCTTATCCTTATTTAATGCTCAAACGTGATAAGGATTTGAATTGGCAAAAAATTCATCAAATTGTTTTAGGATTGTCACAGCCGGTACGGGTTTTAGATCTTTATATGGCAATTCAGGCACAAATCATTAAATAATTGATGTAGTTATGTAGTTTATCCTTGCTTTTTTTCCTTATTTTTTAGAAAACTAGCGCAGTAAATAAAATACGATAAGAGCAAGAATCAACTCATGCGAATAAACCAAATTACTCGAATCTTATTGCTATCACTTGGCGTGGGATTAAGTAGTAGCCCAGTTTGGGCAGAAGCATCTCCTACAGAACCTGCAGAAACAGAACAGCCTACAGGTACAGGTACAGGTACAGGTACAGGTACAGGTACAGGTACAGGTACAGGTACAGGTATTTTAGATCAGATTCCACGCTTGATCGATGCCACGCCTACGATTTTACCTGAACAGTCAGACGAAGCGATGGTGCCCACCACTGAGGAAACAGAAGATAAATCTTGGGCTGACAAAAAGCAGAAAAGAATCCGTGAATGGGCAGACCGCACCGCACATAAGATTGATAACTGGTTTGGCCAGACCAACCCGGATGAGCCAGCAACTGCGACTTTGCGAATCATCCTGGATAATAGCTGGGACAAATATGAAAACTATGAAATCAAGCCGAGGATTCGAGGAAAAATCAAGCTTCCAACCTTGGAACAAAAGTTAAGTCTGGTCTTTGGTGATGACAGCCTGGATAACGAACTGGATAGCAATGTCGCAATTACCAATGAAAATCCTGGCAATGCCCGGGATAAAAATCTGGATATTCGCCGTACCCGTGAAAACAACAGCTCGTTTGCACTACGCTGGTCAGAATTTTCAAATGGCCTACCTTTCGATAGCGATCTGGATCTGGGGGTACGTTCTGGGGATGATATCTATGTACGGGCCAAAATCAGTAAAGACTGGGCGATGCAGAATGACTTCTCTTTTCATGCCGAACAGATTTATCGCTATGGATTGCAGAGTGAAAATTATTTGCGGACCAACCTGGAACTGATCCATGCTCGTCCCAATGAGGCCTTTTTTTCCAATCAGTTAAGTTTAACCTATGCAGATGAGCAGGAAGACGATTTGACCTGGGACAACTATACCTTCAGACAGCATCAATTTTTCCAGGGCAACCGCTTTAACTATGGCATCTATACGGGCGGCTATCTGGATGATAAAGATTTACGCTTAAATCGCTGGGGACCTTATGTGTCCTGGAGACAGCCTTTCTTACGTGAATGGTTCTTTGTGCAAGGCGACCTGAACTATCTGAATGATGACCGACTGGACCGAAGCCATTATCTGGGTGCAATGGTACGTCTTGAGGCCATTTTCTAAATTTGAACAAATCCGAAACTATAAAAGCCCATAAAATATGGGCTTTTTAATGTCTGAATCCAATAAGTTTTTATTGGCGGTGCTCAACCGTTGTAAAGGCAATTCGATCACTACGAATCATACGTTTTTGCTGCAAAGAAGGCTGTTCCATCTGTGGCATATTCCATACCGCGCGGTCGGTACGCTGCATTCGTTTTACTTTTGGCGCTTCTTTTTTCATGGGTGCCTGAAAACTAATACGATCGCTACGAGTCACTTTTTTGGACTCAGTATCGGCCATTGTGGCTGCGCTCATTGACATCAGAATGACTGTACTCAGACTCATCATCAGTGATTTTTTCATGGCAGAATTCTCTAAACTTAATAATCGCTATTATAAATTAATATATAAAATATTATCTATTTTTCAGATTTAAAACTTAAAGGTATTTTTTTATTCTGGCTATCGCTTTTTTAAATCATTAAAGGGGAATCCAAGTTTTAAGCGCTAAATTCAGAACATAAAAAATCCCTCCGTAGAGGGATTTTTGAAATATAAAAATTAACCCAACAATAGACTGTTAATACGTTTTACATACTCAGCCGGATTTTCTGGTAGACCACCTTCTGCAATCATTGCCTGATCAAAGATCACATTGGCCAGATCATCAAACTGGGCAGAACCTTCCAGTTTTTTCACCAATGGATGTTCCGGGTTAATCTCCAGAATCGGCTTCACATCCGGTACAGGCTGACCTGCATCTTTCAGCATACGGATCAGTTGTGGAGAAAGCTCCCCTTCCCCTGTGACCAGACAGGCTGGTGAATCAACCAGACGAGTCGTTACACGTACTTCTTTGGTTTTGTCTTTCAAAGAATCTGTCAGCTTTTCAACCACAGGTTTGAACTGTTCAGCAGCAGCTTCCAGTGCTTTTTTCTCTTCTGCATCTTGCAGATCACCTAGGTCGACTGCACCCTTAGATACGTTTTGCAATGGGGTACCATCAAACTCATGCACGAAGTTCATTGCCCATTCATCGACGCGTTCTGACATCAGCAATACTTCAATGCCTTTTTTCTTGAATACTTCCAGTTGCGGTGAGTTTTTCGCAGCATTCAGGCTTTCAGCGGTAATGTAGTAAATCGCTTTCTGGCCTTCTTTCATGCGTGCTTTATAGTCTGCCAATGAAGTGCTCACCTCATCATTGGTCGAAGTTGCATAGCGCAGCAGTTTCAAGATGCGTTCGCGATTACCGAAATCTTCACCCAGACCTTCTTTCAGCACCGCACCAAATTCGCGGTAGAAAGTTTTGAAGTTTTCCTGATCTTTTTCATCTTCAGATTTTGCCAGATTATCCAAAGTGGTCAGAATACGGCGGGTATTGCCTTCACGGATGGTTTTCACATCACGGCTTTCCTGCAGCAATTCACGACTCACGTTTAATGGAAGATCAGCACTGTCTACCACACCCTGTACAAAGCGCAGATAGTTTGGAATCAGGTTATCTGCATCATCCATAATGAACACACGTTTCACATAGAGCTTGATGCCAGCTTTGGCTTCACGGGTAAAAATATCCTGTGGCGCTTTGCTTGGGATATAAAGCAGTTGGGTGTATTCAGTACTACCTTCAACACGGTTATGCGCCCAAGCCAATGGTGCAGTGAAATCATGGGTCAAGTTCTTATAGAATTCGGTATATTGCTCTTCAGTAATCTCAGATTTATTCCGAGTCCACAGTGCACTAGCGGAGTTAATCGCTTCCCACTCATCGGTCTTCACATATTGACCGCCTTTTGGTGTTTCACCTTCAGCAGCTTCTTCTTCCTGCCAGACTTCTTTTTGCATCTGGATTGGCAGGCTAATGTGATCTGAATATTTATTAATGATCTGTTTGACTTTATAGCTTTGCAGATAATCCAGCGCATCTTCGCGTAGGTGCAGGATAATATCGGTACCACGGCCTTCTTTGGTGATCTGTTCAACTTCGAACTCACCGGTACCGCCACTGATCCAGCGTACTCCTTCTGAGACATCTGTACCGGCACGACGTGATTCTACAGTAATCTTGTCAGCCACGATAAAGCCTGAGTAGAAACCGACACCAAACTGGCCAATCAGCTGCGCATCAGCTTTCTGATCACCCGTCAGTTTTGACATAAAGTCTTTGGTACCAGATTTGGCAATCGTCCCCAAATTTTCAATGGCTTCTTGCTGGCTTAAACCGATCCCGTTATCTGAAATGGTAATAGTTTTATTTTCTGGATCGAGGCTGACACGTACGCGGAGGTCAGGATCATTTTCATAATATTCAGGATGGTTGATCCCTTCAAAACGTAATTTGTCACACGCATCTGAAGCATTAGAAATTAATTCACGCAGGAAAATTTCAGGATTTGAATAAAGCGAATGGGTCACAAGGTGCAGTAACTGCGCTACCTCAGCCTGGAAACTGTGTTTTTGTACGCTTAAATCGCTCATGAATCACTCCTATTATTTTAGATACAGATGTTAACTGTTGCCTATATGAATGGAGTGAGTTCAATAATTTTCAATAGCCTTAAAATAATTTTTTCGCAAAAAATATTTTTATGGCTTTCATTTTTATCAGTTTAATTGATGGGATGGACAAGACTTAATAAGGCCCCATTTTATAGATACGATCAAAATGCAGATCCAGCTGCTGCTGACGCATGTTATAAACCTGACTCAAGCAGGATATGGATTCCTGGCAACGGTCACGAAACTGCAGCCATTTCACCTGATCGCGTTGAATCACCGAACGTGTTCCCATCGGCACCATACGGCGCAAGATGTTATAGCTGGTACTCATTTTGACATCAGCATCATTCAGCAAACGATGTTCACAAATTGTTTTCTCAGTCGCGGTTGTCGCTTTCTGACAATTAAAACTGGCAGCATAACTCTGTGAAATAAACAGCGTGCTGAAGATCAAAAGACTCTTCGACAAAAAACTCATGCTTTGATCTTCCTTATTATTAAGTCGTATTCAATTAATATTTACTTTATTCGTTTTAATATATTTGAGTATTGCCAATCTGCTCAATTTCAATACGTTATAAATCGTTGTTATTTTGAAAAAAAGCCCCATGCAGGATGAGGCTTTTGGAAAAAATGAACCAAAAAATTGGAGCTTAGAATTTATAGCTATAACCGATCGTATAAACCCAAGGATCGATTCCAAATTCACCTAAATTAATTTTTGTCCCATCAGCAGTCTTTGCTTCCAGATCTGTATCTAAGTCTGCATAACGTGCATCAACAAAGACACCCCAGTTTTTTGCATCCGCTGGCTGGAAGTTAAAGCCGACTTGGCCAGCTACCCCATAAGCAACATCTGCATCAAGCTTTGCTACACCTAATGCGTCTTTTGCAGTTTGGCTAAATTCTTCATCCCATGGAATGAATACTGTAGCACCTACACCGATATATGGAGTAAAGCGGCTTGAATTTTTAAAATTATATTTGGCTGTAATCGTTGGTGGTAGATGTTTTAATGATGCAATTTTCACATCACCCGCCATCTCAACATCATGTTTAAATGGGGTAGCCAATAATAATTCGGCTGAAATATTGTCATTGAAGAAATATTCGACTGAAGGAGTAAAATTGAGTTCGCTACTTGCTTTAGCATCTTCAACTACACCAGGAATCAGGTCAGTTTCCTGAGTAGGCGCTAATACAGAAGCCCCCACTTTCACTTGCCATTGCCCTGCCATCGCAGATGCTGAAAGACCCATTAATGCAATTAGAGCTACTTGCTTTAACATTTTAAAATACCCCCAAGGGAAGAATAATTATTAAGAAAATATTTCTTAATTAATAATAAACATGGCTTAAATTATTATGCAATAGAGATTATAAAAATAAATTTTATTTATTATTTAAGTATATGTAATTATTATATATTTATTTTAAATCGACCATATTGGTTGGTTTTAAATACCCAGTAAATTAATCAGGTTAATATAATAATATTCAGAGTAAAATAATCAGGTTTATATTAATTTTTTATTTAAATATATATTTTAAATACATCTTATAATTTATTTTAAATCTAGGCAAATCTGCTCCGATTTATATCAGAGCAGATTATAAAAAGGACTTACAGAACCATGGCTGCAATCCAGCCAAAAATGATAAGCGGAATATTAAAATGAATGAAGGTTGGAACCACACTATCCTTCATATGGTCATGCTGACCATCCATATTCAGACCGGATGTTGGGCCTAAAGTTGAATCTGATGCTGGAGAACCGGCATCGCCCAAAGCAGCCGCAGTCCCAATGATCGCAATAGTTGCTGCAGGACTAAAACCAAATTGAATACAGAGCGGTACATAAATAATCGCCAGAATCGGAATGGTAGAGAATGATGAACCGATACCCAGAGTAATCAGCAGACCAATCAATAACATCAGGAAAGCAGCCAGTGCCTGGCTATCACCAATCCAGTTTACCGAAGCTTCGACTAAGGCGGGTACCTGATTAGTCGCTTCAATTACGGCAGCAAAACCTTGCGCGGCAATCATGATAAAGCCAACCAAGGCCATCATACGCATACCGGTGATGATCACATCATCTGCTTCTTTCCATTTAAAGATTCCGGCACAGCTCAAGATTGCGACACCGACCAGACCGGCAAGAATCATCGAATCTGAATAGAGCTGTACCACAAGGGTTGCAATCACCGCGATCGCTGCCATCCAGATGGTCAGTTTGGCAATTTGTGGTTTCGCTGATTTTTGTTCTACACCCAGTTCAGCAGAGATACTTTGCTGCTGTTCCACATGGATATCTTTATAAAGACGTGGCTTACGGTAGCTGATAAACATGGCCACCAGCAAACCCACGAACATACCTGAGACCGGAATCGCCATCGCAGCGGGAATCTGGTCATAAGTAATCTCAAAGCCATAAGGTTTACCAAAGGTATTGATGTTATGGCCCAGAATATCATTCAGGAAGATGGCACCAAAACCGACTGGAACCAGCATATATGTTCCCACCAGACCAAAGGTCAGCAGACAGGCCACCAAACGGCGATCCAGCTTCAGATGGTTAAATACCAGCAATAATGGTGGAATCAGAACCGGAATAAAGGCGATGTGCACTGGAATCACGTTTTGCGAGAAAACGGCAGCCAATGCGACGGTACAGAAGATCAGATATTTAACCTTGTTCTGTGCCTTTTCTGATGCCTCACCTTTTAAAGTGGTGATCATTTTATAGGCCAGCAAGTCAGGCAAACCGGAACGTGCCAAGGCCAAAGCAAAGGCACCCAGGATGCCATAGGCCAAGGCAATTTTAGCGCCACCGCCCAGACCATTGTTAAATGCGTCTAAAGTTCCCTGGAGGCCAAGACCTGCCAACAAACCACCCGTAACAGCACCAATGACCAGGGCAAAAACCACAGGTACACGTGCCAATGAGAGTCCAAACATGACTCCAATAGCAGCAAGAATTGCGAACATAATGAATTGGGAATGAGAGAAAATGGCTATTTTATCAGAAAATCCGGATAAAAATTCTTCCACTTATCCCTTGCCGAGTCACGTTCCCAATCTCCGTATCAGATGGTCGCTGTTAATTTCTGCTGAATAAAATTATGAATCAGATGAGCCACCTGTTCCGGCTGGCTTAGGATAGCCCAGTGATTGGCATTCAGTTCTACCCGGGAAAAATCTTCCACCCATTTTGGCATTTCATCAATCAGATCCGGACCAACAAACTGGTCCTTTTTGAGCACAATTGCCTGTACCGGACAGATCGCAAAACGCTGTCTAGGTCGAGATAAACGCGGCAAAAAGTTCGCCCGATACAGATTGACGCCATATTTTCCATCTTTGACAATATTCTGGTTTAGCGGCAGATTTTCCTGCTGTTCCAGCTGACTGATCATTTTGCCCCAACGTTCTGCATTAAAGAAATTCCATGCGGTAGGTGCTATAAAAGGCAGCTGGAATACCGCGATATACCAAGACTTGGTCATCTGTTTAAAGAACTTGATCTTATGCTGTTTAAACTGTTCACGCATCCAGAAAGCAGCATGATCCAGACATGGACCTGACATGGTGCTGAAAGACAAAATCCGGCCTTTAAATTTAGGTTCGGTGACTGCTTCCCAAGCCTGGATTGACCCCCAGTCATGAGCCGCAAGGTGGAAAGCTCGTCCTGGCAAGACCTGATCGACCACTTGCTCTAAATCTGCACACAGACGTTCCAGACGATAATCCCGAATTTTCTTGGGAACGCTGGAGTCTCCTGCTCCGCGCACATCATAGGTCACCACAAAATAATCCTGAACAAGGTGAGAAATTACCGCTTCCCAAACATCCTGATGGTCAGGATAACCATGAACCAGCACCAAAGCCGGTCGCTCAGGCTCACCCCAGGTTTTCACATAGAGACGTTGATGATCGCTGGTATCTACCCACTGGCTATGTCTTTGCATAGATGTATCCTTATTCGCTGATTGACTCTTTTATTGTTGAAATAGGCACGATTTATCAATGCCAGCTTATTTTTGTTGTTCTAGTATGCATACAAGACCAGAAAAAAGAATATCCGCATGAGCCTATTACGAAAAATTCAGCAACTGCCTTTATTATCCAAATTTATCCTGAATCGCTATGCCCCTTATCGTGGAGCAGGCATTGTCATTGATGAAATGGACTTTGCCAATTATCACGTTCGCGTGAAAATGCCACTGACTCGCAAGAATCAGAATATTGTGGGAGTACATTTTGGTGGCAGCCTGTATTCCATGGTCGACCCTTTTTATATGTTATTGCTGATGCATCATCTTGGTCCGAAATACATTGTTTGGGATAAAAGCTCTACCATTCAGTTTCTGGCGCCAGGACGCGGAACAGTCTATGCTGACATCCGGATTTCCAGGCAGGAAGTACAAACAGTAAAAGAACTGGCAGCTAACCATAGTCCGGTTTATCGCCAGTATCAGCTTAATATTTATGATGATTCCGGTGTGCGTATCGCTGAGGTACAAAAAACCGTTTATATCCGCCTTAAACAGAGCAAAGGCAAGCCTCGAGAGGCTAAATAACAAAATATGAATAAACTAAAAGCGCCATGGAGGCGCTTTTAAATCGATCTGGAAGATAGTTCTGTCGATTAACGACGACGGTTATTCTGTTCGATCGCTGCACCAGCACCACCACCGATGGCACCACCAATTGCAGCCCCACCTGTACCGCCAAAGATGCTTTTACCCACTGCAGAACCTACAGCACCACCGACACCACTATAGGTCGCATTACGGTTTGAACCACCTTGAGCTTTACTACCGACTGCTGCACCGGCACCACCGCCAACTGCTGCACCAACACCACCACCTACTCTGTTACCTACACCACCACCCACTGCACCACCGAGCGCAGCTGCGCCAATACGCTGATCTTTAGCAGACATATTTTCACAGCCTGCCAACATAAAAGTGGAGATAGTTGCAACAGCCATTACGCTCATTAACTTTTTCATGATCTTGGCCTTCCTTCGTGCTTTGACTTAAGATTAACCTGATTTTAAGGAGCGATTCATAACAAGATGTTAAATCTTGAAACCCTCATGATTTATTTTGTAAAGAGCGCATGAAAGATCATGTTTTATTGATGATTTCTCCATATTTAGGACAAGTAACCACCAGATAATCTGATCTTTTCTAGCGATATAAATATGAATAATTTTAGGAAATAAAAAAGCCACCCGAAGGTGGCTTTTTAAAATGATTTAGCGGCTAATTACAGACCGTTAAATTCATCGCTGAATGCTTGGCTCAACGCCTGGTCTACATCAGAGAAGTCATTGTGCAATTCAAATTCTGCAGCTTCTGCTTCCTGACGACGACGCTCTAAGTGATAAGCCAGGCCTGTACCCGCTGGGATCAGACGACCTACAACTACGTTTTCTTTCAGACCGCGTAAATCATCTTCTTTACCTGTTACAGCCGCTTCAGTTAACACACGAGTGGTTTCCTGGAACGATGCAGCAGAGATGAACGAGTCAGTAGAAAGCGACGCTTTGGTAATACCCATCAATTGACGTTCAAACTTCGCAGGGAACTTGTTCTGCGCAAGAACAGCTTGGTTCTCTTGCATCACACGGATGTAATCCACTTGTTCACCTTTGATAAAGCTTGTATCGCCACCGTCAGTGATGTCCACTTTACGCAGCATTTGACGTACGATCACTTCAATATGCTTGTCGTTGATTTTTACACCTTGCAGACGGTAAACGTCCTGAACTTCGTTCACGATGTAGTTAGTCAACGCCACTTCACCTTTCAAACGTAAGATGTCATGCGGGTTCTGTGGACCATCAGAAATAGTTTCACCACGGTTCACATGTTCGCCTTCGAACACGTTAATGGTACGCCATTTCGGAATCAGCTCTTCGTAGATCTCAGAACCATCATCCGGAGTAATCACCAGACGGTTTTTACCTTTGGTCTCTTTACCGAAACTTACAACACCTGAAACTTCTGCAAGGATTGCATGTTCTTTCGGTTTACGCGCTTCGAACAAGTCAGCAACACGTGGCAGACCACCGGTAATATCACGAGTACGTGAAGATTCTTGTGGTACACGACCAATTACGTCACCCACACCAATTGTTTCGCCATCACGGACAGAAAGAATGGTGTTTTGTGGCAAGAAGTAGAACTGTTCACCGCCGTCTACTGTGTCAAGCACAACAGCTGGACGTAAATCTTTACCAGAAGCAGGACGTGCTGTTACAGGCAAGATTTCAACAGTGGTCATACCAGTTGCATCATCAGTTTTCGATGTTGCAGTTACACCATCAGCAATCTGGCTGAAGCGAACTTTACCAGCTACTTCTGTTACAAGTGGATGTGTATGCGGATCCCAAGTCGCTACGATACCGCCTGCTTCTACAGCTTCGCCATCTTTCAGCAAGATAGACGCACCATATGGCAGTTTGTAACGTTCACGTTCACGGCCTAAGTCATCTGCAATACCGATTTCACCTGAACGTGAAGTTGATACCAAGTGACCTTTGGCATGTTGTACAGTTTTTACGTTATGGAAACGTACAGTACCTTTATTACGGACTTGTACGCTGTTTGCAGCAGAAGTTCGGCTCGCAGCACCACCTACGTGGAAGGTACGCATGGTTAACTGTGTACCCGGCTCACCAATTGACTGAGCAGCCATAACACCCACAGATTCACCTGGGTTTACCAAGTGACCGCGTGCAAGGTCACGACCGTAACATTTCGCACAAACACCGAAAGTAGATTCACAAGATACGACTGAACGTACTTTAACTTCATCGACACCTTGCTCTTCCAGGTAGTTTGCAAGTTTTTCGTCGATCAATGTGTTACGCGGCAGAATAACTTCTTCAGTACCCGCACGTTTCACATCTTCAGCAACTACACGACCTAGTACTCGAGTACCCAGGTTCTCGATCACGTCACCGCCTTGAATGAACGGAGTCATGACAAGACCAGACAACGTACCACAATCCGGCTCAGTGATGACCAAGTCTTGCGCAACGTCTACCAGACGACGAGTCAGGTAACCAGAGTTCGCTGTTTTCAGTGCTGTATCGGCCAAACCTTTACGCGCACCGTGTGTTGAAATGAAGTACTGAAGTACTGTCAAACCTTCACGGAAGTTCGCTTTAATTGGTGTCTCAATGATCGAACCATCCGGTTTCGCCATCAGACCACGCATACCAGCCAACTGACGAATCTGAGCTGCAGAACCACGGGCACCAGAGTCAGACATCATGTAGATGCTGTTGAATGATTTCTGTTTCTCGTCCTCACCCTGTTTGTTCTTAACAGTCGTGAATGACAAGTTATCCATCATCGCTTTCGCTACCTGGTCGTTTGTACGCGCCCAGATATCGACCACTTTGTTATAACGTTCGCCGGCAGTTACGAAACCTTGTTCGAACTGTTGTTCAATTTCACGAACTTCAGCTTCGGCTTTCCCGATAATCGCTTGTTTTTGTGGTGGAATGACCATGTCTTCCATACCAACAGAAACACCAGAACGAGTCGCTTGGCGGAAGCCAAGGTACATCAATTGGTCCGCGAAGATAACAGTGTCTTTCAGACCCAGTTTACGGTAGCAAGAGTTGATTAACTTAGAGATGTTCTTTTTAGTCATCTCAACGTTAATTTGCTGGAAGTCCATACCTTCAGGCACAACTTCCCAAAGCAGACAGCGACCAGGAGTTGTATCTACGATAATCGTTTGCTGTTCACGTTCGCCGTTTTCGTTGATCACGGTTTGGTGTACACGTGCTTTCACGCGAGCGTGCATATCTACCTGACCAGTCGCAAGCGCACGGTTCACTTCGTCAGTATCCGCGAACACCATGCCTTCACCTTTGGCATTTACTGCATCACGAGTGATGTAGTAAAGACCCAAGACAACGTCCTGAGACGGTACGATGATTGGCTCACCGTTCGCTGGAGACAGAATGTTGTTAGTCGACATCATTAACGCACGAGCTTCTAACTGAGCTTCAAGTGTTAATGGTACGTGTACCGCCATTTGGTCACCGTCGAAGTCGGCGTTGAACGCAGCACATACGAGTGGGTGAAGACGGATCGCTTTACCTTCAATCAGAATAGGTTCAAATGCTTGAAGACCTAGACGGTGAAGGGTCGGCGCACGGTTCAACATTACTGGATGCTGACGAATCACAGAGGCAAGAACATCCCAAACTTCTGGAGTTTCACGTTCAACCATTTTCTTCGCAGCTTTAATGGTTGTTGCTTGACCAGATGCTTGCAGCTTCGCAAAGATGAATGGCTTGAACAGTTCAAGCGCCATTTTCTTAGGAAGACCACATTGGTGTAAACGCAGGCTTGGACCTACGGTAATTACCGAACGACCAGAGTAATCGACACGTTTACCCAACAAGTTCTGACGGAAACGACCTTGTTTACCTTTGATCATATCTGCCAAAGATTTAAGCGGACGTTTGTTCGAACCTGTAATTGCACGACCACGACGACCGTTATCCAGCAATGCATCTACAGATTCTTGCAACATACGTTTTTCGTTACGTACGATGATATCTGGAGCCGCAAGGTCAAGAAGACGTTTCAAACGGTTGTTACGGTTGATCACACGACGGTAAAGGTCGTTCAGGTCAGAAGTCGCGAAACGACCACCTTCAAGTGGTACAAGCGGACGAAGATCTGGTGGAAGTACAGGAAGTACGTTCATCACCATCCATTCTGGCTTGTTGTTCGAATCGTTGAATGCTTCCATCAATTTCAGACGTTTAGAGGCTTTTTTAAGCTTAGTTTCTGAAGTTGTGTTAGGGATTTCTTCACGAAGACGCGCAATTTCAGCTTCAAGATCGATATCTTTAAGCAAGTCTTGAACCGCTTCTGCACCCATTTTCGCAGTGAATTCATCACCGTGTTCTTCTAACGCATTGAAGTATTCTTCATCGTTCAGAAGTTGGTATTTCTCAAATGGAGTCATACCTGGGTCAGTTACAACGTAAGATTCGAAATACAATACGCGTTCGATATCACGTAGCGTCATGTCTAATAAAAGACCGATACGGCTAGGCAATGATTTCAGGAACCAGATGTGCGCAACTGGAGAAGCAAGCTCAATGTGACCCATACGCTCACGACGAACTTTCGCAGTTGTTACTTCAACGCCACATTTTTCACAAATGACGCCTTTGTATTTCATACGCTTGTATTTACCACACAAGCATTCGTAATCTTTTACTGGACCAAAGATTTTGGCACAGAATAAACCGTCACGTTCTGGTTTGAACGTACGGTAGTTAATGGTTTCTGGCTTTTTAACTTCACCATGAGACCACGACTTAATCATTTCTGGTGACGCAAGACCAATACGGATGCGATCAAACTCTACAGGAGCATGACCGTCGGAATCCGTCTTTTTGCGCATGATATCGAGCAAGTCTTTCAATTTTTTTCTCCGTGTGTCGAGGAGATTTTCACTTCCCGACTGGGTCACAAATATTGTTTTTTACTGAAATTCGGGAATCTCAAGAATCCCCCTAAATCCCCCTTTATAAAGGGGGACTTTCTCCCTTCTTTCTTAAAGAGGGGTCGGGGGAGATTTCTTAGTCACCATTTTTCAGTTCAATGTTGATACCTAAAGAACGGATCTCTTTGGTCAATACGTTGAACGATTCAGGCATACCTGGGTCCATATAATGGTTACCATCTACAATGTTCTTATAGATACGGGTACGGCCTTCAACGTCATCCGACTTCACAGTAAGCATTTCTTGAAGCGTATATGCTGCACCGTATGCTTCCAGTGCCCAGACTTCCATCTCACCGAAACGCTGACCACCGAATTGTGCTTTACCACCCAGCGGCTGTTGCGTTACTAGAGAGTAAGAACCAGTAGAACGCGCATGCATCTTGTCGTCAACCAAGTGGTTCAGTTTCAGCATGTACATGTAACCTACAGTTACAGGACGGTCGAAACGTTCACCAGTACGGCCATCATACAATACAGTTTGACCCGTACGTGACAAGCCAGCAAGCTCAAGTAATTCTTTGATCTGACCTTCTTCAGCACCATCAAATACTGGAGTTGCCAGAGGAACACCTTTACGCAAGTTACCAGACAGTTTCAAGATTTCTTCATCAGTCAGGCTGTCAAGATCTTCTTGCTGACCGCCAACCTTATTATAAATCTTGTCTAGGAAATCACGCAGTTCAAGAACTGTACGCTGTTCTTTCAGCATCTTATCGATTTGATCGCCAAGACCTTTAGCAGCCATACCCAAGTGAGTTTCCAGAATCTGACCGACGTTCATACGTGATGGTACACCGAGCGGGTTCAGTACGATATCTACTGGTACACCATTGGCATCGTGCGGCATGTCTTCAACAGGCAGGATGTTAGAAACTACACCCTTGTTACCGTGACGACCCGCCATCTTATCACCAGGCTGGATACGACGTTTAACGGCCAGGTAAACCTTAACAACTTTCAATACGCCAGTTGTCAGTTCGTCACCTGTAGAAAGTTTGCGTTTTTTCTCAGCAAATTTCTCATCAATTTCAAGGCTCTTCTCTTTTAAGAACACTTGAATTTGAGTTAAACGTTCAGCAATTGCTTCATCACTTGGTTGGATATCAAGCAGATCAACCAGCTCTAAACCAGATAACAATTCTTCAGACAGTTTGTCACCGCGTTTAGTAGTACCGCCACCGTTAGATTCCTGACCTTTCAACAGACGGACAATACGTTCGCGTGCTGCTTCTTCGAAGATTTTGTATTCTTCTTTCAAGTCTTTACGGTAAGCATCCAGCTGAGCTTTTTCAATTGCCTGAGCACGTTCGTCTTTCTCAAGACCGTCACGTGTAAACACTTGAACGTCGATCACAGTACCTTTAGTACCTGATGGAACACGTAAAGAAGAGTCTTTTACGTCAGCCGCTTTTTCACCGAAGATTGCACGAAGCAGTTTTTCTTCAGGAGTTAACTGAGTTTCACCTTTAGGCGTTACTTTACCTACCAGGATGTCACCCGCGGTCACTTCAGCACCGATGTAAACGATACCTGACTCGTCCAGTTTAGAAAGCGCTGCTTCACCCACGTTCGGGATATCGGCAGTAATTTCTTCAGCACCCAGTTTGGTATCACGTGCAACACATGAAAGTTCCTGGATGTGAATAGACGTTAAACGGTCTTCTTGAAGAACACGCTCAGATAACAAGATCGAGTCTTCGTAGTTGTAACCGTTCCAAGTCATGAACGCTACACGCATGTTTTGACCCAATGCTAGCTCACCACCATCAGTTGATGGACCGTCAGCCAGAACGTCGCCACGGCCTACTTTATCGCCCAGGTTCACAAGAACTTTCTGGTTGATACAAGTGTTCTGGTTAGAACGTGTGTATTTGATCAGGTTATAGATATCTACACCTGCTTCGCCCGCAACCATTTCGTCTTCGTTGACACGAATTACAACACGCGAAGCGTCAACAAATTCAATACGACCACCACGTTTCGCGATTACACATACACCAGAGTCATGTGCTACGTTCGCTTCCATACCGGTACCAACCAGTGGTTTGTCAGCGATTAACGTAGGAACAGCCTGACGTTGCATGTTCGAACCCATCAATGCACGGTTGGCGTCATCGTGCTCAAGGAACGGAATCAGTGATGCTGCTACAGATACAACCTGTTGAGCAGATACGTCCATATGCGTCACTTTTTCAGGAGGCATACGTACGAATTCACCTTGGTGACGTACAGAAACGAATTCTTCAGACAGGTTGCCGTCTTTATCTACTGCAGAGTCGGCCTGTGCAATCACAGTACCTACTTCTTCAATCGCAGACAGGTATTCAACGTCATCAGTTACGCGGCCATCAACCACTTTACGGTATGGAGTTTCCAGGAAACCGAAGTTGTTACATTTGGCGTAAACAGACAGAGAGTTGATCAAACCAATGTTTGGACCCTCAGGAGTCTCAATTGGACATACACGACCATAGTGAGTTTGATGTACGTCACGTACTTCGAAGCCCGCACGTTCACGAGTCAAACCACCAGGCCCAAGTGCTGATACACGACGCTTGTGGGTAATTTCAGACAACGGATTGTTTTGGTCCATGAACTGAGACAACTGGCTTGAACCAAAGAATTCTTTGATTGCAGCAGCCACTGGCTTCGCATTGATCAGGTCTTGCGGAGACAGATTATCAGTTTCAGCTTGAGACAAACGTTCTTTAACAGCACGTTCTACACGAACCAGACCTACACGGAATTGGTTCTCAGTCATTTCACCCACAGAACGAACACGACGGTTACCCAAGTGGTCGATATCGTCGACTTCACCTTTACCGTTACGGATTTCTACTAATGTTTTTAATACATCAGTGATATCTTCATTCGAGAGAATGCCTTCAACTTCGCGTGACTTCTGATCAGTACCCACTTCGTAAGGACGACCCAAACGACGGTTGAACTTCATACGGCCGACTGGAGACAGATCATAACGCTCAGAAGAGAAGAACAGGTTGTTGAACAGGTTCTCAGCAGCTTCTTTTGTTGGTGGCTCACCTGGACGCATGACTTTGTAGATTTCTACAAGTGCTTCATCACGGCTTACTGTGGTATCAGCACGTAATGTATCCGCAATGAATGGACCACGGTCGATATCGTTAGTGAACAGGATGTTGAACTGTTTCACGCCGCCTTCTGCAATTTTCACCATAATTTCATGGCTTAGAACAGTATTGGCTGCAATCACATCACCATCTTTCAGTGGGATGTCTTCAGCAGTGATACGTTCGTACAGGTATTCATCAGGAACAGAAAGCTTCTCAAGACCAGATGCTTCCATTTGACGTACATGACGTGCGTTAATACGTTTACCTTGTTCAACAATGACTTTGCCGTCTTTGTCAGCAATGTCGAACTGTGCCATTTCGCCGCGCAGGCGCTCTGGAACAAGGTCAATCTGGTAGCTACCCATGTCCAGATACACAGGTACTTTCTCGTAGAACATGTCGAGAATTTGTTCGTTGGCATAACCCAGCGCACGAAGCACCACAGTCGCAAGCAATTTACGACGACGGTCAATACGTACGTAGACCAGGTCTTTGGCATCGAATTCAAAGTCTAACCATGAACCACGGTAAGGAATGATACGAGCTGAATAAAGGACTTTACCGCTTGAGTGAGTTTTGCCTTTATCGTGGTCAAAGAATACGCCCGGTGAACGGTGCAATTGCGATACGATTACACGCTCGGTACCGTTAATGACGAAAGTACCGTTGTCTGTCATAAGCGGCATTTCGCCCATGTAGACTTCTTGTTCACGTACGTCTTTGATTGATTTAGTTTCGCGATCTTTCAGGATCAAACGAATTTTTACGCGCATTGGTGCTGCATAAGTTGAGCCACGAAGGATACATTCGCGTACATCAAACTCAGGCTTACCAAGACTATACTCAACGAATTCTAAAGCAGCATTGCCAGAATAACTTTCAATAGGAAAAACTGAACGAAATGCGGCTTGGAGACCGATATCTTCGCGGTTTTTTGGTGATTTGCCATCTTGTAAGAATGTTCTGTACGAGTCGACTTGAATCGCGAGCAGGTACGGAGCATCCATGACGCTAGGCAATTTACCAAAATTCTTACGGATCCGTTTCTTTTCGGTATATGAGTATGCCATCTGGAGTCCTCGGAAAGTGTAAACCAAGCCCGCCTGCAGAACGGGCTCAGAAGGAATTACGCTGGCCGATATGGCCACCACTCTTTACAAATGCTGCAATTTTTAGTGGTATTAAAACGCTTAACAATATTTTTTTAATGAAAAATATTGGTAAGCGTTTGTTCATTATGTTTATTTTTAATTTGTATGAATTTTATATCATGCAAACAAAAATCGAGCCGATTATTGTAACGCAAAAAGGCTGATGACCCAAGAGCCATCAGCCAATTTTTGGAGCCGATTATAAAAAAACCGGCTCCTTTAAGAAATTACTTAAGAGTAACTGTAGCACCAGCTTCTTCAAGTTTTTTCTTAAGCTCTTCGCCTTCTTCTTTAGAAACGCCTTCTTTAAGAACTGTAGGTGCGCCTTCAACCATGTCTTTAGCTTCTTTCAAGCCAAGACCAGTAGCTTCACGAACTGCTTTAATTACAGCAACTTTGTTACCACCGAAAGAAGTCAACTCAACGTTGAATTCTGATTGCTCTTCAGCAGCAGCAGCAGCGCCAGGAGCAGCAGCAACAGCAACAGCAGCAGCAGATACGTTGAATTTCTCTTCGAAAGCAGAGATTAGTTCAACAAGTTCAAGAACAGTTTTTTCTGCAACTGCGTTTAGGATTTCTTCGTTAGTTAAAGCCATGAGAATAACTCCAAATGGAAATTGAATGGTGTGGAAATAAATTTAAGCTTATGCAGCTTCTGACTCGTTTTTCTCTTTGAGCGCAGTAATAAGGCGACCCAATTTCGAAATAGGAGCTTGAAGAACGTTTGCAAGCATAGTAAGCGCTTTTTCTTGGTTCGGAAGGTTCGCGATTACGCTAACTTCAGCACCTTCGTAAACTTTGCCATCAAATGCAGCAGCTTTAAGTTCGAATGCTTTGTTAGTTTTTGCGAATTCTTCGAACAAGCGTGCAGCTGCACCCATGTCGTCTTCAGAAGTCGAGAAAGCTAAGATTGTTGGGCCAACAAGGCTGTCGTTCAAGATATTGAATTGAGTATCTTGAAGAGCGCGTTTAGCCAGAGTGTTACGCACGATACGTGTTTTAACACCTAGTTTACGAGCTTCAACACGAAGAGCAGTTAATTGCTCAACTGTTAAACCTTGGTAGTCAGCAACAACAGCGGCAAATGCAGTAGAAGCAATTTCACTTACTTCAGCTACGATCTGTTTTTTGCCTTCAATAAGAAGAGCCATTGTAAAACCTCCTAACGGTGATTTATGTGCCTGATCACAAGCACACTCCCAATTCGTGAATTCATCTCTGAAATCACACGCGGAGGATGAACAAATCACACCACCGCGTCTACGCAGGCTGGAGTATTAAGAGGAAAGCATAAAACTCCCCTCGCCTGAGGTCTTTGACGCTGATAAATTTACATTTATCAATTCAAAGTCTGCCTAAGTTCGCAAGTAGTCCGAAACCGGTTTCTTCTTGCGTAAGTTTTAAAGCAGTGCTTTAAAACTTACTCAGGGCTTTAAAATTCTGTATAAGTTTATAACTTATTTAGAAACGTTTGCTACATCAACGATCAGACCAGGACCCATAGTAGAGCTTAGAGTGATCTTTTGAATGTAAACACCTTTAGAAGTAGCAGGTTTTGCTTTCTTAAGGTCAGCTACAAGAGCTTCAACGTTTTGACGAACAGCTTCAGCAGAGAAACCTACTTGACCGATCGCAGCGTGGATAATACCTGCTTTGTCTACACGGTAACGCGCTTGACCAGCTTTTGCATTTTTAACTGCAGTTGCTACGTCAGGAGTTACAGTACCTACTTTAGGGTTTGGCATTAAGCCACGTGGACCAAGAATCGTACCCAGTTTACCAACAACGCGCATTGCATCAGGAGCAGCAATCACTACGTCGAAGTCAAGGTTTCCGCCTTGGATGCTTTCAGCAAGATCATCGAAACCAACAACGTCTGCACCAGCTTCTTTCGCAGCTTCAGCAGCAGCGCCTTGAGCAAATACAGCTACGCGTACAGTTTTACCAGTACCTGCAGGAAGAGTAGTCGCACCACGAACAACCTGATCAGATTTACGAGGGTCAACACCCAGGTTTACAGCGATGTCCAAAGATTCTTTGAATTTCGCAGCTGGAAGGCTAGTAAGAACTTCTACAGCTTCTTCTAAAGTGTAAACTTTCTGTGCTTCTACAGCAGCAGCAATGGCTTTTTGACGTTTAGTTAACTTTGCCATGTCTTATAGCTCCACTTCCAAGCCCATAGAACGTGCAGAACCAGCGATGGTACGTACACGCGCGTCTAAATCAGCACCAGTTAAGTCTGGTTCTTTAGTAGTCGCGATTTCTTCCAATTGAGCACGAGTCAACTTACCAACTTTAGTTTTGTTAGGTACAGAAGAACCCTTTTGGATACCAGCAGCTTTCTTAAGAAGAACAGCAGCAGGTGGAGTTTTCATGATGAATGTGAACGACTTGTCGTTGTACACAGTGATCACGACTGGAATTGGTAGACCAGCTTCAACTTTTTGTGTAGCAGCATTGAATTCTTTACAGAATGCCATGATGTTAACACCACGTTGACCTAGTGCAGGACCAATCGGTGGAGATGGATTCGCTTTACCAGCTGGAACTTGCAGCTTGATATAGCCGTCAATCTTCTTAGCCATTTCAAATTACCTCTGGGTGCAAACGCCGTTAGGCTCCCCAATGATTTCAAGTAACGATACCGTTACAACAACAATGCCTGATTTGCACGCAAATCAGGCGTTTTCAACCCGAACAAATTAAACTGTTTTTTCGACTTGGCGAAATTCCAGTTCAACCTGAGTTGGTCGGTTAAATACGTTAATCGTCAGCGTTAAGCGTGACTTGTCGTAAAGCACTTCTTCCACCACACCTTTAAAGTCAGTGAATGGACCGTCAATTACGAGTAATTCTTCGCCTGGTTCAAACATGGTCTTAGGACGCGGTGCTTCACCAGTATTGCGTACACGTGCAAGGATTGCATCAGCTTCTTTTTGCGTAATTGGAGCCGGTTTTTCAGCCGTACCACCAATAAAACCAAGCACTTTTGGACACTCTTTCACGATGTGCCAAGTGTCATCGTTCATTTCCATTTCGACTAATACATAGCCAGGAAAGAACTTACGCTCTGATTTACGCTTCTTGCCATCCTTCATTTCTACCACTTCTTCGGTAGGAACAAGGACTTCACCAAAGCTATCGGCAACAGCGCTACGCTGGATTCGATCATTAAGCGAACGCATCACTTGTTTTTCATAACCTGAATAGGCATGAATAATGTACCAACGTTTCATAGCTCTCTTACCCGATAATAAACTTCATTAACCAGCCTAAAACATAGTCAAAGCACCATAGAACAATGGCTGCAATCACTACAACAGCAAGGACTTGCCAAGATGTGGTCACAGTTTCTTGTTTGGTAGGCCAGGTCACTCGACGTAACTCGATTCGTGCATCCTTAAGAAGACGAACAAAGCCTTTGCCTTGATGGGTGGCGTATAATAAACCGAATGCCACAACGATACAAGCCAAAATTACCCCAACGCGCACCCAAATATCATTCGCAGGCGCCCAGTATGCAGGTAAATATTGGTTTACCATCATAGCACCGACCAATAAAATCAAGGCGATAACCCATAGAGCAATGTCTAATGGAGAACCAGAACTTACATCTACAGCAGGATTATTTCTTTGAGGAATTGCCGCTTCGCTTAATGCGTCGCGTGATTTATCATTCGACATTTTTGTACTCGTCGTAGGTTTCGCGACTTATTATATGACCAGTTTTGCCGACATCAAGCGTCTTTTGAAAAAAACTTGGCAGGCCAGGAGGGACTCGAACCCCCAACATTCGGTTTTGGAGACCGACGCTCTACCAATTGAACTACTGGCCTGTAGATAAACTGGAGCCGAAACTCCAGCTTATTTTCTATTCTATGATTATGCAGTTACTTTAGCAACTACACCAGCACCAACTGTACGACCACCTTCACGGATCGCAAAACGTAGACCTGGGTCCATTGCGATTGGGTGGATCAGTTCTACTGACATTTCTACGTTGTCACCAGGCATAACCATTTCAACGCCTTCTTTCAAAGAAATCGCGCCAGTTACGTCAGTTGTACGGAAGTAGAACTGTGGACGGTAACCGTTAAGGAATGGAGTGTGACGACCACCTTCGTCTTTAGAAAGTACGTATACTTCTGCATCGAATTTAGTGTGCGGTTTGATAGAACCTGGTTTAGCAAGTACTTGACCACGTTGTACGTCTTCACGTTTAGTACCACGAAGCAAGATACCACAGTTCTCACCAGCACGACCTTCGTCAAGAAGTTTACGGAACATTTCAACGCCAGTTACAGTAGTCTTAACTGTGTCTTTGATACCCACGATTTCAACTTCTTCACCAACTTTGATGACACCAGTTTCTACACGGCCAGTTACTACTGTACCACGACCAGAAATTGAGAATACGTCTTCGATTGGCATCAAGAATGCTTGGTCGATTGCACGTTCTGGTTCTGGAATGTAAGAGTCAAGCGCTTCAACAAGAGCTACAACTGCATCTTCACCGTATTGACCAGCTTCACCGTTCAGTGCAGCAAGTGCTGAACCACGGATTACAGGAG
This sequence comes from Acinetobacter sp. YH12072, assembly GCF_013419565.1. Lineage (NCBI taxonomy): Bacteria > Pseudomonadati > Pseudomonadota > Gammaproteobacteria > Moraxellales > Moraxellaceae > Acinetobacter > Acinetobacter sp. YH12072. The sequence goes on from NZ_VOZV01000004.1 coordinate 97,325, forward strand.
TGTCATCACCTGGGAAGTCGTAAGTAGAAAGAAGTTCACGAACTTCCATTTCAACCAGTTCAAGAAGCTCTTCGTCGTCTACAAGGTCGCATTTGTTCAAGAATACAACGATGTAAGGTACACCTACCTGACGAGAAAGCAGGATGTGTTCACGAGTTTGTGGCATTGGACCGTCAGTCGCAGCACATACAAGGATCGCGCCGTCCATCTGAGCAGCACCAGTAATCATGTTTTTAACATAATCGGCGTGACCCGGGCAGTCTACGTGAGCGTAGTGACGAGTTGGAGAATCGTATTCTACGTGTGAAGTATTAATTGTAATACCACGTGCTTTTTCTTCTGGTGCAGAGTCGATTGCAGCGTAGTCTTTCGCCTCACCACCGAATTTTTTAGCACATACAGTTGCAATCGCAGCTGTTAAAGTTGTTTTACCATGGTCAACGTGACCGATTGTGCCCACGTTAACGTGTGGCTTATTACGTTCAAACTTAGCCTTAGCCATGTTAATCTTCCTCGTTTACGTCGAACACAATTCTGAGTAAAACCCAGCTCCGACATATCGTTTAAAAAAAACCAAACACCAAATACTTGAAAAGCAGACTAAATAGCCTGCTTTTGAAATATTTTTGCAACCACGTTGCCAAACTGTAATCTGGAGCTCTTATCGAGATTTGAACTCGAGACCTCTCCCTTACCAAGGGAGTGCTCTACCACTGAGCTATAAGAGCAAATATTAGCACTTCAAACAATGGAGCGGGAGACGAGGATCGAACTCGCGACATGCAGCTTGGAAGGCTGCCGCTCTACCAACTGAGCTACTCCCGCACGATGTTGGTACTTACCACTTTGAAGTCTTAAAATTGGTGGTGAGGGAAGGATTCGAACCTTCGAAACTTTCGTAGCGGAGTTACAGTCCGCCCCCTTTGACCGCTCGGGAACCTCACCATTTTTACACTTACATCAGTGTCGTTCTTTACTTCGCACTCCAAACTCTCTAAGATGGTGCCGGCACACGGATTCGAACTGTGGACCTACTGATTACAAGTCAGTTGCTCTACCAACTGAGCTATGCCGGCGTTTCTTAGTGTTTCGTACGTTTCGTATCGGAACGGTGTGCAGTTTAGCAAAACTCAGAATCCATGCAAGTGTTTTTTTCAAAAAAAACGCCAAAAACTCACAAAATCAATCCGTTTGATGATAATTCAACCGCTTTGATCACTGCGCGAGCTTTTATTTGGGTTTCATTCCATTCTGACTCAGGATTTGAGTCCGCAACCAGCCCTGCTCCGGCCTGAACATAGACCTTATTTTCACGAATCACGCAGGTACGAATGGCAATCGACATGTCCATTTCGCCATGCCAGCCTAAATAACCAACAGCGCCGCCAAAAATTCCGCGTTTCACTGGCTCAACTTCGTCAATAATTTCCATAGCACGGATTTTTGGTGCACCAGAAAGTGTTCCAGCCGGGAAAGTTGCCTTAAAAACATCCAGCGCATCCACATCATCCCGCACTTCACCTTGTACATTCGACACAATGTGCATCACATGCGAGTAACGTTCGATCACCATTTGATCAGTGACTTGCACTTTACCGATTTTGGATACTCGACCGACATCATTTCGGCCTAAGTCAATCAGCATTAAGTGCTCGGCAATTTCTTTTTCATCAGACAGTAAATCTTTTTCCAGTGCCAGATCTTCTTCCTTGGTCTTGCCACGTGGACGCGTACCCGCCAGTGGACGAACAGTCGCAATGCCATTTTCCAGACGTGACAGAATTTCAGGTGAAGAGCCGACAATATGGAACGGCGTATTGTCTTCTAGGGTCTGCCCTTGCACGAGGAACAGGTAAGGTGATGGATTAAGATGACGTAATGCGCGATAGACCTGTAAAGGCTCACCATCGAAATCAGAAACCATACGATGACCCGGCACGACCTGCATCACATCTCCGGCACGGATGTACTCTTTTACCTTTTCAATAGAGGCAATAAAGTTGTCATGTCCAGTTAAAGACTCAAAGTGCGGTGCTGTATGTTTTTCTGCTTTCAGGCTCACTGGTGTTGCCAGAATATTTTCCAGCTCATCCAGCTGCTGCTGCGCTTTCTCATAAGCTGCCTGATCCGCTGCATCGGCATGGACAATCAGGAACAGGGTATCTTTCAGATTATCGAATACGATGACGGTTTTGGACAGCATCATCCAGATATCTGGCAAGCCTACCGGATCAGCTTCAGGCACATTTTTTAGCTTAGGTTCGATATAACGTACTGAGTCATAACCAAAGTAACCGACAAGACCACCGGTAAAGCTTGGTAAGGCTGGAAGTTCTGCCTGGGTCGGTACTTTAAACTGTGCCTGAAAGTCACGGATATACTGGAATGGATCGGCACAGTGCTGTTTTTCAATAGAGCCATCTGGATGCTGAACAGTCAGTTCACCCGCATTACAGGAGAATACAGTCGATTCACCCAGGCCGATAATTGAATAGCGCGCCCAGTTTTCTCCCCCTTCCACAGATTCGAACAGATAAGCCTGTTGGTGCTGTTTTAGACGGGCAAAGATAGATAAAGGAGTATCAGTATCAGCCAGGCGCTGGCGGTATACAGGAATCAGGTTGTAGCCTTGAGATGCAAGTTGCTGGAATTGAGCTGAAGTTGTCATTCGGTTTTTCTCTTTAAATTAGGGTTACTCAGTATGGAAATGGAATTGGACTGAGCGACGCCATCGAAAAACCTTACAACTATTCATCTTATTTCCTTCGTACCCTATTTAAGCAAGCAACTCACGTAGATCATCGACAATTTCTTGAGGATCACAGTCTGCTATATTTTCACCATGATTATAGCCATAGCTGACTACAATACAATCTATACCCGCACGGCGCGCAGCTTCGATGTCATTGACTGAGTCCCCGATCATCAGTACCTGCTCTTTGGTCACGCCATAATGCTCCACACAATGCAACAACTGACGCGGATCTGGCTTACGCTCGGCAAAGCGATCACCACCAATGGTGTCATCAAAGTATTTCGCCATTTCCAGAATATCCAGAATACTGCGTGCCGGTTCTTCTGGTTTATTGGTCACACAGATCAGTTTTTTATCGTTAGCCTTACCCCATTCCAGAAACTCGATAATTCCGTCAAATGGCTTGGTATCCACACAAGGATCGGCATTATAAATTTCCAGGAACGTCGTAAGTAATTCCTGATGCTGTGCAGGTAATACTTCTCCCACCAGATGCTGGAGTACGCTTTCACAGAACTTGGACGTTCCTTTACCAATCCAGACCCGTACCTGCTCCTCAGTCACCAGGGGTAGCTGCAAGACATTCAGGCTCATATTCATAGCCCGATACAAATCATGGGCTGAATCCACCAAGGTACCATCCAGATCGAATAAAATCAGCTTACGTTGTTCCAGTTGTGCAATTGACATCCTGCCCCTCATTTTCTTTATTTGCAGCCATAAAAAAGGCATGCGTGATGCATGCCTCGATTGTAACCAATCATGGGCTTATTTAAACAACACCCAGGCGATAATCGCCAAAATAATCAGAACGATTAGTGAAATCAGTCCAATAGATGCATTTTTCTGTGCTTCTTTTTCCTGCTCTACACGAGAAACAGGCTGTTCCACCGGAATCGGTGCGGGTTCTGGCTTAACCGAGCTCAGGTCTACCCCTTCAGCAATAGGCGCAGGTTTTGGAATACCGACATTGGTCGGCATACCATCACGGGTCAAGTTGACTGAAGCATCACGCTCTTTCAATTCTGGAATGCCCTGCTCATTCATCTGCTGGGCAGGAGTTTTCTCAACCGTTTCGATTTCTTCAACCACTTGCTCTGCTGTTTCTTCAACTTCTGGCGCCACTTCAACAGGCGCTACAGGTTCAAGAACCAGGAATTTCAAGGTGGCAAACTGGACTACATCGTCTTGTTTTAATCGCGTTTCCTGCTCAATACGCAAGTCATTCACGAAAGTGCCATTAGATGAGCCTAGATCCTGTACCCATAGTGCATCGTTTTTCAGCAGAAAAGCAGCATGCTTACGCGAGATTTCCGCAGCCTGCAGCACAATATCAGCCGCCTGATGACGCCCTACCAGCATGTCACGGTCGATTGCTATTTCCTGTCCGGTCAAGTCATCGGTAATTGCCTGTATTTTCCAAGTCATGAAATCTACTTCTCTATTTTCTTTGACATTATCATAACATGCTGTATGCAAATGCGAATGGTCTAGCTTTTGGGTCTAAGTGTGGTTGTTGTAACGGTATTTCTACTTTTTTCAACCTGCTGGACTGGCTGCTGTACCACTTGTCGCTGAATCCCCGGCTCAATTGCTACCGGTGTAGCTACTGCTGTAGCTGACGGCGTTGGTGCTGGGGCACTTGGGACATTCTGGTAGGTCGAATTCGTCAGTGGTGTCCTGGAAACTGGAATACGCTGCTGATACACATCTTCAACACTTTCCGGCAGCTTGGCAAAATTACCGTCTGAATCGAGTGCCAATTGCAGGCTATAGAGTTGACCATAACGTTGCTGCGTCAGTTTACGCACTTCATTTTTATCCCCCACAATCGTTGGATGGATAAAGATCAATAAGTTACGTTTCTGATTAGACTTACCTTCAGCGCGAAATAAGCGTCCTATACCTGGAATCGCTCCCAGACCTGGAACAGCCTGACGTCCATACGTAGTATTATCCGAGATTAAGCCACCGAGTACGATGGTTTGCCCATGTTCAGCCAGAATCGAAGTTTTAATTGCACGCTTGCTGGTCACCAAATCCTGTGCTTGTCCACGATCTCGATTGACCGCAGAGACTTCCTGTTCAACTTCCAGACGTACCGTACCATCTTCACCAATGTGCGGTACGACTTTTAAGGTTACGCCGACATCTTTACGCTCAATGGTGGTATAAGGATTAGCCACGCCTGAGCCACTGGTCGAAACCGAACCGGTCACAAAGGGCACATTTTCACCCACGACAATATAAGCTTCCTCATTATCCATGGTCACAATCGACGGCGTAGATAACAGGTTAGACTTGGTGGTTTCTTTCAATGCCTGAATCATCGCACCATACAGGCGACGTGAACCATCACTGCCTTCCTGAAAATCTCCAATCACAATGGAACTACCCGCACCCACAGTACTTGCAGCACCTAAGCCACCACCTGCGAGATAGCCCGCCGCAATATTTCTCAGACTAGTACCAAACTTATCGAAGTTAATTAAGCCAATTCCGCTGCTGATATCCCCCAAAGCCCATTGCACACCCAGCTGGTCCGCATCTGTCCCTTCTACTTCAATAATTGCAGCTTCAATCAGAACCTGTTGACGGCGCACATCCAACTGATCAATCGCAGATTCAATTTCACGCATCAGTTGCGGGTCTGCTTTAACCACCAGAGAATTCTGCGTGGCATCTGCAATGATGCTGACGCCATTGGCATTAAAGCTGCTAATCCCGCCCTGCTCGGTTTTCATGCCTGTATTTAACTGAATGTTGGATGCGGTTGAGCTGTTTGAGTTAGTAGTACTGTTGTTATTCAGGTTATTAGTCGAATTATAAGAAGACGAGCTGGAAGAGGAATTATCCAAACCAGTATTGACTGCTTGCCCTGTCACTAACCCTTGCAAAATTTCCGAAAGATTCTTGGCACTGGCATATTTCAAACGGAAGACTTTTAAGCCCCCCAGACGGTCTGCTGCAGGCACATCCAGTGTTTCAATAATCTGACGAATGCGCTTGCGTGTCGCTGGATCCCCTTTAATCAGAATACGGTTGGTACGCACATCTGCCATGACCCGTACCCGTGAACCACGCAGATCTTTAGCTGCACCTGTCGCTGCCATTGAATCAATCAGCTCGATCATTTCTTCGGCCTGACTGGATTGCAGGCTAATGGCTTCAATATCATTCTGGCCCGTGCCATCCAGATTACGGATGATGGTTTCCAGCTGATAGATATTAGTGGCTCGGTCCGACACAATTAGTGCATTGGTGCCCGGAACGGCAGCCAAATGGGCAAACTGTGGCATTAACGGACGCAGGGCCGGAATCAGGTCATTCGGATTGGTATTTTCCAGCCAGATCACGCGAGTGACAATCTGGTCACCGGTAGCACGATGACGTGCATCATAGGGAATCCCGGAGCTTTTGACATTGCTGTCTGGAACCAGCTTGATGGTATTTCCTGAAGGAATGGCCACTACACCATTGACATTCAAGACCCCTAAAAACAGGTCATAAACTTCGTTTTTATTCAGTGGCTTGTTGGAAATGACCGTGACATTACCTCGAACCCGAGGATCTACCGCAAAATTTTTACCGGTAATATCCGCCACTTCATTAATGAAGGCGGTTAAGTCTGCATCCCGGAGATTGATTTTCCAGGTTTGCGCATAACTTGCCGTACTGACCATAGCAACCAATGGTGCGGCCACACAGAATGCCCATGCTGATCGATTATTATTAAATAAAGCCATAAACTTTTGTGTTTCCTAACCCTATGCGTGATGACACATCACTTCAAATCCTGTTGTATGGTCATCACCTGATCACCACGTTTTATTTCTAGTTTGACCTGACCTTCACGTCGAGCCTGTTCCAGTAATTGTGCTTCGGTTTGTCCCTGTGACAGGGTCTGACCATTCAAAGACAAAATCCGGTCTCCCGGTCTTAATCCCAAGCGATTACGCAGTGCAGCCGGTGTCCGTGAAGTGACTTCATAACCACCCTCTGCTGCACTTACCCCCATATTCTGTAAGTACTGGTCCTTATTTTCCTGCATCTGCTGGATGGCCCGATTGATTTCACTCTGTGGCGAAGGTTGTTCGGGCATACCACTTTCCGTATGTATCGGAGGCATCGAATTTGAAGATGCTGCTGAGGTATCCGGCACGATTGGCTGGTTTAAACCATTTTCCAACCCTTTAAACAGGATTTCTTGGGTCGCACCGCTTGATTTACGCAAAATCACCCGGTCCCAATACACTTCAGCCAGCGTAAAACCGCTATTCCCCAATACCTCTCCGACCCGATAACGGTCAGACTGGTCATTAATTTTCAAGACTGCTGAAGAGTTATAGCTTGGGCTCGCCACCACAACCCCCTGCAAGACAATATTGGCAGTTTCAGCAGTGTTCGCTGCGTAAGTAGTTTCCTGAAATAGTGAAAAGGCACTAATATTTGGCACTTGAGTCTGTTGTGACCCCAGTTCTACCTGATCAATCTGCATCGCTTGTGGCGGAGCCACCAGAAGCCAGAATAAGGCGGCCAATTTCCAGCATAAATACAGAATTAACAGGAATAATAAAATCGGAGTAACACGCTCTGTCTGCTTCAAATCAATATTTTTAAAATAATCGAGTGGGCTTGCCATCAGTTGAAGCCCCCCATTAAAGGCTGACGGGTACTAATCACGTAAGTATCCAGTCCAGCTTTACCCGTATAAGAAGGAGCATTCAATAGAAAACGCTGTGTCAGCTGAATATCCAGCATCAAGCTTGGATCCAGTTTAATATTCAACATACGTTGATCACGATTGTCGCGTACGTCCAACAGCAGCTGCCCATTCTCATCGGATAACTGACCACTTAGAACCGGTACATTCATACGCTCCTGACGCTGGGCAAACGTGTAAATCAGTTCACCACCACTCCATTGCATCTGACCGTCTACATGACTAAAGCCTTGCTCTTTTTTATATTTAAAATCGAGTTCTTTAAACTGAATCGGGTTGGTAGGCCATTGCCAGTCAGCAATCTTCTTTAAAGTTTCAGGTGCAAGCTGTCCCTCAAGATTTTTAACGGTTAAAGTTTTATTCAAGCCATAGCCCATCACACCCGAAAACTGGGTATTACCGCTATGCAGATCAATATTTGCCCCTAATCTCAGCAACAACAGGTCCAAAGGACGAACCTGCCAGTTCAGACTTCCCCGAAGATTACCTTTTTTCCAGTCCGCACTTCCCTGCCAGATATTCCCGCTTACATTATGTAAGACCTGATTATTTTTATAAAATTTTGAAATTAACCAAGCTGCAGGAACTTGCAGAATTACAAAGACAAAAAAGGCTAGAATTGCAAATATCAACCATTTTAATGTTTTCGGCTTATTGCTCATCCCGCCACGACCAACCTATCCAATCGAAACCCCTAAATTTATAGTTTTGTCATTTTATAATCACATTATGCACACTTTTTCTCTGACGCCAATTCATAGGCATAAAAAAACCAAGCAGGATGTGCTTGGCTGATCAATCATAGGCCGTATGCATAACAGCCTGATGATGAATAATGCAGCAGAAGGATTAGATCACGAAATCTTCCAGTTTTGCGCCTTTCTCTAATTCAGCAACTAACCAGCGTGGCTGTTTACCGCGACCAGTCCAGGTGTCTTCCGGATTGCTTTTACTGCGATAACGTGGCTCTACAGACTTACGTGCAGTTTTTTTACGTTTAGAAGCACCAAATTCAAGAAGCTGTTCAATCGTTAAGCCTACTTTGTCAGCAATATCCAATACCTGATGATAAGCATCTTCAATTTCCTGATCTTTTTTCAAAGCAATTAAAGACTCAGCTTCTGCTTGTAAACGTTTTAACTCTTCAACTGATAAATTTGTAATGTCTGGCATCATGTTCTCCAATAAATAGCATTATTTCTTTTAATAAATAACGAACCCATCATATTTATATTAAGTGTAATATTCAATATAAAATTTTAAATGTATAACAATAAACTTAAGGGCCATTACAAAATTAATCATTAAATTAGAGATAAAAACTCTAATATTAAATTTCATGTTGTACAGTTAATTCTAGCGATTTTATTTTTTCTCGAATATGTTCAGGTATTTCAGTTTTCTGCATATTTTTATTTAAACATACAATTACTGCTTCGGAAGTAGCTACGATACTTTGCTGCTGTTCACTCCATAATAAATAATGCATTCTGACTGCACTATTCCGAATTTCATCAATTCGTGCCGCCACTTTTAATTGATCTGGATAAACCACAGGTTTTAAATAACGGCATTGATTTGAAGCCACCACTGTTAAAATATCTTCATCAAAAATATTTAATTTACCCAAATAAGCCAAACGGGCACTTTCTATATAACGGTAATACATGGCATTATTAACATGCCCAAACGCATCCATGTCTCCCCATGCAACAGTTTGCGAATAAATCACCGGATATTGTTGTAATTCTGACATTATTTCCTCAAATTCTGATTTCAATAAAATTAACATTCGATTCAAATACGGCATTTAACTGCTGTATTAAATCCTCTCTTCCCTGCAATACAGATTTAATTCTCAAATAGCTCATGCGGATGTCATCTGGATAGAGATCCAGCAATTGCTGAGCTTCTTCTACCCGGCCAGTCGCCTGTAGAATATGCCATTTGGCAAAACTTAATATTGGCAGTGCAGTATATTTTGCATCCCAAACTGAGATCTGCTGCTCAATATCTGCATAATCTGGAAACTGCTTTAATAACTGCTGCTGGAACCATAAATAGAATACATCCTGATTAAATTGGAGTTCCAGTAAGTGTTTAGCAAGGCATTCATGCTCAACACTCATTTCCGGCATTCTAAATAACAGTTTCAACCATAATAGCTTGACTTCATAGTCACGATTAAATATATCCTGTTTTAAATCAAGATAACGTTGTTTTAAATATTCCAAATCATCTTCAGTAGCCTGGTCATAAGCTATTAATAATTGCTGCAGCCATATTTTTTTTACTTCTTGGTCTAAATGACCATATTTGGTTGAACGTAAATATAACCAGGGAAACTGTAAGGCAAATTGTCCCCATAAAGCATTTAAACGCTGCTCATAAGCGGTTTTGACTCGTCTTAACCAAGGAGATAACTCATGTTGATTTAAAAATTCTAAATGCGTTAATGCCTGCTGACCATCCTGCTGCGATAAATAGATTTCAATCCGCTGTAATTCTGCCAGTTCAAATGCCATAGGATTAGACTGATTTAAACTACTCAATGCTTCGCTATATTGTTGCTGTCCCCAGGATAATCGGGCATCAATAATATGCTTGAGCAATCCCGACTGATTAAAAGACTGCTGGATAAAATCCCGTTGATCTTGTGCAGCATTTAATAACCAAACTACGGCTAACTGCTCATAAGGATGCAAGCGGGCAAAGCTGAATACCGTTTCATGTTTACGCTGTTTAAAGCTGAGATAACGCTTGGTCGCATACCACAGCATATGCATCAGAAAGCTGATTACGATAAGCAAGCCCACCAGGAACCAGAAAGTGGTCTGGATTTGTAGTCCGCGCCAATACAGATAGACATAGCCCGCACCATAACCATAGCTCAGTACGCTCAAGATCGCTAAGCCCAGCAAACCAACCAGTAAATAAGCAAGTAAAATCTGTTTCATAAGCAATTAACCGATCAGGGTACGCGTATTGAGCTGAGGAGTAGGCGTTTGAGGTGCTGCCTTAATTTGCTCCAGTCGTTGAATCCATTGTTTGCTTTGCGCATCCGGAAGTTGAGCCAATACCTCGATCACACTTTTCAGGGCTTGCTGGAAAGCTACCTGCTGTCCTTGTTGCACACTATTTTCTGCAATCAGTAAACGCAGCTGAGCTTCTTTTAAGACCAGATTACGCTGCATTAAGACTGCACTCGGTTCCTCGACTGATTCAATCTGAATCCAGCGCTGCCAAAATGAGCTTTGGGCTGTAGCGCGGTGCTGATGCTGCACCTGGATTTCCTTTTCCATCTCAATATCAATCTGTTGCAGTAATTCTTTTAATTTATTCTGTTGTACTAAACGATTGTTGATGAACTGCTTAAGGACTTCCCGATCCTTGTCAATCGCCTGATTCAGGCTACCCAGAAGAGCAGGTGCCAGTTCTAGATGTTCAAGCTGATTGGATAATTGATTCAACTTTTCCATCGCCATTGTATATTGTTGCTGCTGCAAGGCAAACTCAACCAGATCCAGATATTGCTCGACCAAAGGCAGATCATCCTGCAAATCAGCCCTAGGAGTATCCTGAACTGTCCCCTTGTTCGGTGTTTCAGGGCTTAACGCTTGGCCCGTAGCAACTTGACGTTTTAAGGCCACCATCTGATCATTCAGATTGGCATTCTGCTGTTGCATTTGCTTCAAATTCTGGGTCAATTCAGTCTGTGCTGAATTTAAGCCAAACAGGTCATAGCTCAGCTTGGCAATCCACGCCAAGCTCAAGATGAAAAAAACAATAAATAATTTTTTCATGCGTTTCCTAGTACATCAGTAGCTGCTGCAAAATCGTCGATCCGCTTAAGTCCTCTAACTGAGCGAATTGAAAACCAGCCTGATGTTGCTGTTGATATTCCCCAAGCATGGCAGCCAAACGCGGCCCCAAAACCAAATACAATGCCCGATTAATGAGATGCGGATACGGCTGCATCAAGGCTAGCCAGTTAAGCCAGCTCGCTTCACTGCTGACCAAGACTGCATAACGGGGATTAGCTTCAAGGCTCGTCAAATGTTTAGCTAATATCTCGGAAGTCACTGGCGGACACTGACGATCATATAAAATGAAATTCAATATATGAATTTGCTGATCCTTTAAATGCTGCATCATAAATTGACGCCCACCTTCACCTCGCCAAAAGGCGACAGTTGATCCGGTAGCTAATTGCTGTAGCACAGGCAATTGCAGCATCCCTTCCGAAGTCTCCACATCAGGCACATAACTCTGGATACCGTAGCTTGCTAAAGCCCGCTCGGTAGCTTTACCCACAGCGACCCACTGGACACTTCCAAGATCATGCAATGATAGGCCTGCCTGCTGCAAATATTGCATGCCAATTTGGGCAGCGGTCGGACTCACTACGACAATCAGTTTTGCTTGGGGTAGCTGCCTAAATAAACTGGCTAGCTCATCCGTATAAGGCTGCTGTACCAGTTCTAGCAAGGGCAACTCTATCACCGGAATTTGCGCTGTCTGTAGAGCTTGCGTTAAATTTGCAGCACGATCACTCGGACGGGTATTAATGAACAACATTATTTTGAATAAAGGGCTTTCAGTAACTCGCCTGCACCCTGATCTAGTAGATCTTTGGCCAGCTGCACGCCCAATTGCTCTGCATCTGCCATGGTTCCACTTTGCTGTGCGCGTAGCAAAGTTGCGCCATCTACGCTACCGACCCGGCCTTCAATCGAAATGACACCTTCATTTAAAGTGGCATAGCCTGCGATTGGCACCTGACAGCCACCTTCCAGATAGGCATTAAAGGCACGTTCGGCACGGACACAGGCATCAGTTTCTACATGTAACAGAGGCTGGATTAAATCTAATACCGCTTGATCTCCACTCCGGCATTCCAGGCCCAGTGCACCCTGTCCTACTGCGGGTAAACTTACTTCAGGCACAATACTATGACGAATACGATCTGCAAGGCCCAAGCGTTTTAAACCGGCACTGGCCAGGATGATTGCATCATACTGACCTGCATCCAGTTTGGATAAGCGTGTACCCACATTACCGCGTAAATCGATAATCTCAAGGTCCGGACGCTGTTTTAAAATCTGGGTTTTACGGCGCAAGCTGGAAGTTCCAACTTTGGCACCTTGAGGCAATTCGTCAAAACTGGCATAAGTATTTGAGACAAAAGCATCCAGTGGATCTTCACGTTCACAGATGACTGCCAAAGATAAGCCTTCAGGCAAAGCCATTGGCACATCTTTCATTGAATGGACTGCCAGATCAGCACGACCATCTAGTAAGGCTGCTTCTAATTCTTTTACAAATAAGCCCTTACCGCCAATTTTAGCCAATGGCGTATCAAGAATTTTATCACCCTGTGTAACAAAAGTGACTAACTCGACCTGAAGTCCAGCATGCAGGTCCTGTAAGCGTGCACGGATATGTTCCGCCTGCCAGAGCGCAAGTGGACTTTGTCGAGTAGCAATTTTTAGGGTCTTCATAAATTTCAATAAACAGTCAATGAGAACAATAGTCTAAACTTAACCTGCTCACTTGAAAATGCAAGCGAATTTATACAAGTTTCAATACTGGTCCAGACGAACTCATTGATCCGTTTAGAGTTTCTGAATCCGTTCCCGCAAGAATGGCAAATGACGCCGGCTGACCGCCAGACGCTCTTCCAGTTCACGACAACGCACCTGATACTGGCCGGAACTCACCACTTCCAAGCCTTCCAGATAGTGAACCGAAACCAGTGCATTACGGTGAATCCTGATGAACTGATGTCCAAACTCCTGTTCCAACTCCTTCAGGGTTTCATCAATCAGGACACTGCCGTTTTTATGGCGTACGGTCACATATTTTTGATCCGCCAGAAAATAATAGATATTTTCAACTGGCACCAATTCGACCCCGCGATAGGTCTTTGCCGCAATTTGATGGCGGCTGATATTGATTTCTTCCATATTTTCTTTTTGTTTTAGTTGGCTCATTTGAGCTTGGGTAAGTTTAATTAGATGCTCTAAAACCTGTGCCAATTCCTGTTGCATCACCGGTTTAAGCAGGTAGCCGTCTGCATTAGACTTGAATGCATCCAGCGCGTGTTGGTCATAGGCCGTACAAAAGACAATAGCCGGCATCGGGTCGAGCTGACGCAAATGCTGCGCACAGGTCAAACCATCCATTTCAGGCATTTGAATATCTAATAAGATGACATCAGGTTCATGCTGGTGAGCCAGATCAATTGCTTGACGACCATGCGTAGCTGTTGCAACCACATCATGCCCCAGTTGAGAGACTAAACGTGATAGTCGCTCGACAGCCAAAGGCTCATCGTCACAAATCAGGACGTCCATTTCTCCTCCTTAATCCAGTCAACATTATTCATTTGATTATAAGTTAACTGTGATTTCCTTGATTTCTTTTTATTTATAGCGATATTGCACAACCGTGGTAAACACCCCTCCACCGGCGAAAGTTTGAAACGTCATCGTAGGTCCGTAATAAGCTTCCAGACGCTGTCTGACATTTTCAATTGCAATACCATGTCCCTTTTTTAATGTTTTATTATCCTGCGTATAGGGGTTTGTTATGATGATATTAATTTGATTTTGCAAGATTTCAATCAATATGCTTATGGTACTCTTTGTCAAAATTTTTTCAACTCCATGGAAAATACTATTTTCCACTAGGGGTTGTAAAGTCAATAATGGAATTTGGACTTGTGAGTATAAGTCTTTGTTTTCTAATTTCCATTCGACCTGTAAACGCTCTCCCAGACGAATCTGTTCAATCTCCAGATAGCGCTGGCAGAGTTCAATTTCTTCCTGCAACTTGACCAGTTTCAATTCCTGAAAACTGGCCCGAAATAAACGGGACAAATTCAGCAACATTTGTTCGGCTTTGTCCGGGTCAATACTGATCAGGCTGATCACGCTATTCAAACTATTAAATAGAAAATGCGGATGAATCCTGGCTTGCATGGCCTGAATCCGTGCATTTAATTCACTGTGCTGCTGCTGTGCCCATTGTTCACGCAAATACAGATAGCGAAAACAGAACATGCCTAACAGGATACCAAAACTCAGATGTAGACCGACCTGATTCATCACGACTGCTAGACTCAATCCTTGAAAATTCAAATTACTGCCAAAATAAGTCAGCACATTCAGACTGGTCGTAGTCACCAAAACAATCGCCTGTAATAGCAGAAATCCGCAGATTAATGCCAGCTTAATCCCCATACGTTGAAAGTGCTGATGAAAAAGCTCGACTAGCGCTGCAAAACATAACAGTATCCAGTTGATATACAGCATATATTGAAGCAGATCTGCCAGATTGAGTGCCTGCCAGGACTGTGCTTTTGCCAAGGCTAAGACCATGGCCAGCACATTGCCGCCAATAAACATTTCCAGCAAATAGTGCAGCTTGCCGATCTGGCTAAAAAAATAAGAGCTTTGCACTGATCCGGTCGGAGATGTAAAAGATTGATCGACTTGGACTTCGGCAACGGGCTTTGAATTTGTTATACTCTTTTTCGTTCTACTGCTTTTAATCTGATTGAGCCGACATGACCACATCTTCTAATTCCTCAAATCCATCACAAGCCCAGACTTCGGGTATGTGGGGCGGTCGTTTCTCTGAAGCGACTGATGCTTTTGTTGCTGAATTTACAGCATCTGTTCAATTTGACCAACGTTTTTATAAACAAGACATTGCAGGCTCGATTGCACATGCAACCATGCTGGCAAAAGTTGGCGTACTGACCGAACAGGAACGTGATGACATTATCGAAGGTCTGACTGCCATTAAAGCAGATATTGAAGCAGGTAACTTCGAATGGCGCATTGACCTTGAAGATGTGCATATGAACATTGAGTCGCGCCTGACTCAGCGTATCGGCATCACCGGTAAAAAATTGCATACGGGCCGTAGCCGTAATGACCAGGTTGCCACAGATATCCGCCTGTATGTCCGTGATGAAATTGATGCCATCCTGGAATTACTGAAAAAATTGCAAAAAGGCATCCTGGGTCTGGCAGCTAAAAACACCAATACCATCATGCCAGGTTTTACCCATCTGCAAACTGCACAGCCAGTGACTTTTGGTCATCACTTAATGGCTTGGTTTGAAATGCTGGTACGTGACTCTGAGCGTCTGATTGATTGCCGTAAACGTGTTAACCGTATGCCACTCGGTTCTGCTGCTCTGGCAGGTACGACTTACCCGATTGACCGTGCTTATACCGCTGAGCTTCTAGGTTTTGAAGCTGTTGCTGAAAACTCACTTGATGCTGTTTCTGACCGTGATTTCGGTATTGAATTCAATGCTGCGGCATCTTTAATTATGATGCACCTGTCACGTATGTCTGAAGAAATGATCCTATGGACATCGGCTCAGTTCAAGTTCGTAAATATTCCAGACCGTTTCTGTACTGGTTCTTCGATCATGCCACAGAAGAAAAACCCGGATGTACCTGAACTGATCCGTGGTAAAACCGGCCGTGTATATGGTGATCTGATGAGCTTGTTGACCCTAATGAAAGGTCAACCGCTTGCTTACAACAAAGATAACCAGGAAGACAAAGAACCATTATTTGATGCGATCGATACGGTTCGTGGTTCATTAATGGCATTTGCTGACATGATTCCTGCGCTTGTACCAAACATCGAAATTATGCGTGAAGCAGCGCTTCGTGGATTCTCAACGGCTACTGACCTGGCAGATTATCTGGTAAAAAATGGCGTGGCTTTCCGTGATGCTCATGAAATTGTGGGTAAAGCGGTAGCTCTAGGCGTGCAGGAAGGTAAAGACCTGTCTGAACTGACACTTGAGCAACTGCAACAGTTCTCTGATCTGATTCAGGCAGATGTATTCGAAAAAGCCCTGACCTTAGAAGCATCTGTGAATGCACGTAATCACATCGGTGGTACTGCACCTGCACAGGTTGAAGCTGCGATCGAACGTGCGCATGCTCGCCTAGAGAAACTTTACGCTTAATTGCTTTCGCTTTAAATTGGAGTATTGATATGTCTCGACAAGTTTTTTGCCGTAAGTATCAACAAGAAATGGAAGGTTTAGACTTTGCACCATTCCCGGGTGCAAAGGGTCAGGAACTGTTTGATACGATATCTAAACAGGCTTGGCAAGAATGGCTGAAACACCAGACCACGCTGATCAATGAAAAGCATTTAAACGTGTTTGAACCGGATGCGAAAAAGTTCCTTGAAGAGCAACGCGAGAAGTTCTTTAACAATGATGAATCATTGGAAAAAGCTGAAGGTCTAAAGCCTGAAGAAAAATAAGGCGCTGCCTTATTTTTCTTCAAGACAAGGACGAAGTCCGCGTAGGCAAGCATTTAAAAAGAGTCTCTTTTGAGGCTCTTTTTATGGGAAAGAGCACTGCTCCGCCACGCCGCAAGACAAGCAGCTATGCTGCGCGTAGGCTTTAAAAAGAATCTCCGTTATGGGAGATTCTTTTTTATGTACTGCTCTAAAAATTACTCAAGACAAGCGAAGCGCGTAGTTTCAAATGTTAAAAAGGAGCCTGACAAGGCTCTTTTTTTTATGAATACTGCAAGAGCTAAACTGCGTTTTAACTAAGCAAGACAAGCGCATAATTTTACTTGTCAAAAAGGAAATCTATGAAAGATTCCCCTTTTAGTTTAAAGCCCTGCTCTTTTTGTTTTTTACATAAGACAAGCAGCTATGAGTTCATAGAATAAAAAAACTCCTTACATGGAAATTTTTCTTTATCTAAGTTCGAGCCTTTCTTCTTATGTAAATTAAGCGAAAGGTATAACTTCGAGTGCTATAAAAAATAATCCATAAAAAGAATTCCCTTTTTAATTTGAAAAGTATTTCTTCATGAGATCATGAGTTAAATACCTGACAAGAGACTCCTCGGATATTCTTTTTCTATAGATACTCTATTTCTCTTAAAAGCACTCTAAAAACTATTTTAACTTTTATGAAATCGAAAGTTATTGACCTAAAAAACAGGCTCAAAACCTGTCATTTTCCTACCGTGTTTTTTAAATTTAAGCAGCCATTATCTTACTGAAAAGCAATCAAATTTGTATCAAAATAATCAATTGTAAATTCTGTATACATTGCTCTCACAAAACACAACATTCAGCTACAAGAAACCACATGATTTTGTGGAAGGTGCTCCCTATAATGACCAGCAAGAAGATGAGATATCTTTGAATAACTATAATAATAACTGAGAAATACCCCCGATTTCATCCCAGTTCTTCCCCCAAAGGCTGGGTATTTTTTTGCCTGCTATTTTTATATTTCCTATTTCAGCTATAAAAAAAAGCCCCTTTAAGGAGCTTTTATTGATTAAGGCTGTTTCAGATATGGCCAGGCTGCTTTTAGATAAATAAACATTGACCATAAGGTCAGTACCACAGCTGTATATAGCAAAGCATAAGCCAGCATTTCTAGCGGTGGCCAGTTCAGCAGGAAAACCGTAATTGCGATCATCTGGAACGCGGTTTTGTATTTACCCACTGTCGACACCGCCACACTGGTACGCGCACCGAGTTCAGCCATCCATTCACGTAAAGCTGAAACTGTAATTTCCCGTGAAATAATCACAATCGCTGCAAAAGCCATCGAGATCGAAGGTTGCCATTGCACTAAGACAATAAGCGCAGCAGCGACCATCAACTTGTCTGCAACTGGATCCAAAAAACGACCAAAAGCAGACGTCTGATTCAGAGTACGCGCCAGATAACCATCAAACCAGTCAGTGACTGCAGCCACTACAAAAATTGTCGTTAAGATAATATGCCGCGTCACATCAGGACTGGTTTCATTAAATCCCATTGCCGGTGGCCAATATGCGACCAATAAAAAAACCGGAATCAGGATAATACGAGCCAAGGTCAAGATATTTGGAATATTCAGGATACGACCTGTAGTCATAGACACCGCCAATTGTTCCCCTCATGTACGATGAAAATGCACACTTTTTTCGAGGTTTAATCCATCATTAATACGCTTCACTTTATACGAATTGACTTGAAGTGTCACTAGGCAAACACCGTCACTGTCTGTCTGGCCATCGCAATCAGCCGATTTTCTACATCCCACAGATAGGCATGTTCTGTTGAATAACCGTCAGCCGCATGGTCGGTAATCACTTTATATTTAAACCAATCATGTAGCTGATGCTGCACTGGATGCACATAGGTTACAGTCCAGGTCAGGCTGCTCGCTGGGGCCAGTGTCTGAAACATCGGTAACACCCCAGGTGGCCAGATGTCAAAAATGGCCATCAGGTCAGCTAACTGAAATTCACGGTCAGAATGTTGATCTGGATGGAAGCGGCACCAGCCTTCAAAATCAGGACGTACACTTGAACTGCACGGCAGATTCAAATCCGCCCATCTGAGTTCAAAATGATCAAAACACTTTGGAAGCTTGAACTGTGCAGGAATCTGGAACAGGGTTTCAGGAGGAGCATAATCCGGAGCCTGGATTTCCTGATGTACCTGAATGCTAGAATCGCGCGCTACGCCGAAACTGGCAATCAGAATGCTCTGAACAGCCTCATCCTGCCATAGACGCACTTCGATGGTAGTGACCGATTTGCCTTCACGCAGAATTTCCGCAGTTAGGCGTGCTTTGCCTTCCTGTACCGGGCCAACAAAAGTCACACTGGTACTCAGCAAACGTTTAGTAGGATCATTGATTATTACCACGGCTTTTTGCATCATGACTGCAGCTGCAAGTCCACCGTAGATGGTTCTTCCTTGTCCCCAGCCTGGCGGCATTTCAATCCATTCTTGCTGCGCAATTTGTGCGTACAGTGCTTGCAACGACATATCGATCCTTCAACTTTGTCTGATGAACCGATATATTGCTGGAAAAATCTATGAATAGAAATGACCTTTGACTCGAAGGTCAATGTGCATTTTTGCACTTGTAATTGATATAAAACAATTACTCATGCAGAACTTTATAAATCATCCGGGCCATCACAGAACCCAGACCTGGCACCAGTTGCAGGTCTTTTTCTGAAGCTTTAAGCACACCCTGAATCCCACCAAAATGGGTCAATAAATCACGACGGCGCTTCGGCCCCAGTCCCGGAATTACCTCCAGTACCGATGAACCCCGTTTTTTATCGCGTTTGGCCCGATGTCGGGTAATGGCAAAACGGTGGGCTTCGTCACGTACCTGCTGGATCAGATGCAGGGCCTTATGATCTTCTGGAAGCTGGATCTTGCTGCCATCGGTAAAATGCAGGGTTTCCAGACCCGGCTTACGCCCTTCGCCTTTAGACACACCGACCATAAAGGCATCCAGCCCAAGTTCCTGCATGACTTCCATCGCCATATGCAATTGCCCTTTACCACCGTCAATCAGCAGCAAATCTGGCAGCATGGCTTTTTTATAACGACGGGTTAAGGCCTGACGCATCGCGGCATAGTCATCACCCGCCTGAATATCATTGATAGAAAACTGGCGATAATCGCGTTTGCGCGCGCCTCCACTATCAAAGACTACGCAAGAAGCAACCGTATCTTCACCCATGGTATGCGAGATATCGAAACACTCAATCCGATCTACCGGCCGTCCTACGACCTCCTCTAACTGATGGAAACGTTCATTCAGCTCAAAGTGATTGGCCAGCTTGCCCTGAATGGCATGTTGCACATTCATCTGTGCAAGTTCCAGCCATTCGGCACGGGTTTCCCGAACTTTGGATTTGATCTGAATTTTCTTGTCAAAATGTTGAGAAAGTGCGGCTTCCAGCTCCTTCCGATCTGGCATTTCAATATTTACGATCAGTTCAGAAGGAATTTCATCGGCAACCTGGAAGTAGAAGTTGGCAATAAAATCCGAGAGCATTTGTCCCAGATCGTCACTCAGCATATCCGGAAAATAGCCTTTACCGCCGAGCATCTTGCCATTACGCACATGCATGATCTGCACACAAGTTACTCCTGCCTGGTAGGCAATCGCCAGAATATCTGCCTCACCTTTGACTTTATAAATCGCCTGCTGGGCCTGTACATCACGCAGTAATGCCATCCGGTCACGATAAAATACCGCCTTTTCAAATTCCAGATTTTCTGCGGCTGCTTCCATCTTGGCAATCAGTTCCTGATTCAGCTCTTTGGTATCGCCTTGCAGGAAGCGAATCGAATTATTGACATCTTCCTGATAATCCTCAGGTGAAATCAGGCCGACACAAGGGCCGGAACAGCGCTTGATCTGATATTGCAAACAAGGTCGAGTACGATTGGCAAAGAAACCATTCTCACAGGAACGTACATTGAATAATTTTTGCAGAATAACCAAAGTATCGCGGGCATTGTAAGCACTCGGATAAGGTCCAAAGAACTTGCCGACCTGATGTTTGCCCTTGCCACGACCGCTGGCAATCCGCGGATAGGGCTTGTCTGCAGAGACAAAAATATAAACATAGGATTTGTCATCACGCAGCATGATGTTATACGGTGGACGATGCAGCTTGATCAGGTTTTGCTCTAGCAATAAAGCTTCAGTTTCTGAACGCACCACCAAGGTCTGAATGTCATAAATCCGTGCCACCAAAGCTTGAGTCTTGGGATGATCAAGGGTTTTGACAAAATAACTAGATACCCGATTTTTCAGGTTCTTGGCTTTTCCCACATATAAGAGTTCGCCATCTTTGCCATACATCCGGTAGACCCCGGGTAAGGTGGTCATATTGGCCAAGATTTTTTCAATATGAGGGCGTGCGTTCTCGTTCACCTAAAACCTATTTTTCACCTGCAATATGCAGATATATGTGATGTTTAATGTGTCATTTTCAAGCGATGACACAAAATTCACCCGAACTGTCATCGAAAGTGAAACAGGTTATGCCCAGACCGCCGTATTTATAAGCAACCCAATATGGTCTGATTGCTAAAAGCTATAAGTCGCCTGAACTAACTTTGCTATGCTCGACAGGTTCAATCTCGAGATGATCCAAGATGACAAGTTCCCAATCCGGTATTCATGTTGTGCAACCTGCCACTTCTAGCCATAGCCAGTCTGAGCGTGACCGTTTAATTGGGAAACCGCGTTTTCATTTTGAACCTCTGGCTGTGATGCAGTTGCTACGGGAACGGATCATCGGTCAGGATGCCGCCTTAAATGAAATTGAAAAAATGCTGCATGTGGTCAAGGCTGACTTTTCCAGTCCTGAACGTCCGCTTTCGGTTACCTTAATGCTTGGCCCGACCGGTGTCGGCAAAACCGAGACCGTGCGTCTGATTGCCGAAGCAATTTATGGCCGTCCTGATGCTTTCTGCCGGATTGATATGAATACTTTGGCGCAGGAACATTATGCAGCTGCCCTGACTGGCGCGCCTCCGGGTTATGTGGGCTCTAAAGAAGGCCATAGCCTGTTTGATGAAACCGCTATTGCCGGAAACCATACCCGTCCCGGCATCATGCTGTTTGATGAACTGGAAAAAGCCAGTACTGAAGTGATTCGTGGTCTGATGAATGTACTGGATACTGGTCGACTGACGTTGACTGCTGGTACCAAAACCATCGATTTTCGTAATTGCATGATTTTTATGACCAGTAATGTCGGTGCACAAGCCGCGCAACAATATCTGGAAAAGCTCAGCTATCTGCCGCAAAAAATGCAGCAACTATGTCTGAAAAAAGTACCGACCCAGCAGATTATTGAAAAAGTCATGCAGCGCAAGTTCGATCCTGAATTTTTAAACCGGATTGACCGTACCTTGCACTATCAGGCTGTCCAAAATGATGCCCTGCCACGACTGGTTGAGATTGAGCTGGATAAATTAAATCAACGTCTGCAACATCAGAAACGACAGATTCACCTCACTGATGCAGCCAAGGCCCATTTTTATCAGGGTCATGACATCCGTTATGGCGCCCGTCATCTGGGCCGAAAAATACGGACTGAACTGGAACCGATCTTAGCGATTTATTTCCTGAACCATCCAGAACAACTGCAACTCCATCTGGACTGCATTAATGGTCAATTGCTAGTTCAGCCTCAAGCCTCCGATTCCAATTAAACTGTTTGATGTGCTTGAATCGCCTGAATCAATGCATCCGGGTCTTTAGGTGAAATCAGGACATACTTTTGTTGATCTGCCAGCATATAGCTAACTTTTAAACGCTTGAAAGACAAAGCAGGTGCAATTTCTGAGTGATCTGTAGGCTGGATATTCTGAATCGAACCAAGCGGAATTTGCCAGGTCAGCCACAAGCTTTTGATAATCAACTGCCCATCCTGCACGATATAACGGGTACTCCAAACCGGCCACCAGACCAAGAGGATTGTAAGTATATAGACTGCGGTATGCACCGGATATTGAGCCATCGTCCCTTTGGCCTGCATGGTCAGTAATAATTGCAATAACAAACCGCTCATACAGATCAAAAATGCCAGCAGCCACCAGTCTTTTTTGGAACGAAATACACGCATCATCTTCCCCCTATTTTGTTTTATCTTACACAAAATCAGAATGATGTGGTGAATCTCTGCAAGTAATAAAAAACGCCCATGTGGGCGCTTTATTTTTTATGTTGCAGCTTAGGCAAACAGATAAGGACGAATAAAGATCAGGAAGAAAATACCCAGCATCAGGAACCATTTCAGGAAATAGTACAGCTGGCGGTTCTGTGCTTTTAAAGCTTTGGCTTTTACCCGGAGTTGATAGACATAACCAAAGACTTTGTTTAAGCTACCAGTCTGATCCCCAACCTCATTCGGTGAACTGGCTGCTGTCATCACTTTTTTACCAAACCAGTGATTGAAGCGTTCCATCCAGCGGGTTTTTAAAGGTCGCTCGACATCAGCAAAGAAAATGATCCGGTTCTGGTCAGTCTTGTTTTCGGCATAATGAATATAGGTTTCATCAAATACCACGCTCTCGCCGTCGCGCCAGGAATAACGCTGACCATCGACATCGATAAAGCAGCGGTCATCATTCGGGGTCATTAAGCCCAAGTGATAACGCAATGAACCGGCATAAGGGTCACGATGACGGACCAAACGGCTATCGGGTGCCAGCTCGGTAAACATGGCCGCTTTAATGGTAGGCAAAGTTTTGAGCAAGGCGGTAGTTTTTGGGCAGAGTTCTGCTGCAGAGGGATGCGCCGAGTCATACCATTTTAAATAGAAGCGTTTCCAGCCAGTCTTAAAAAATGAGTTAAACCCCAGGTCATCATATTTGCCCGAAGCCTTGATCCCGCCTTTCTGATAGAGTGCCTGTGCTTCGTCACGAATCATTTCCCAGTTTTCATCCAGCACTTTTAGGTCTTTAAAATGCTGCGTATCGATATAAGGCTGATTCGGTACGCGTGAAAAGGCGTACATCAGAAAATTGATCGGTGCAAACAGGGTCGAATGGTCAAAAAACTGGCGATAAAAAGAATGCCGAACTGTGCCACGTCGCTGAATATATAACGCTGAGATGACAAAGATGGCCAAAATAATCCACTTAAGCATATCAATACCCAAAAAATCCTAGCCCTAAAAAAGAACGGGGAAAAATAAAAAAGTCACATCTGGGCCGCATTATAACAAAGCTGCTTTTGCTCTCCCTACCCGCTTGTAGAACACAGCGTTGCATACATTTTCTTACATCCGTATCGAATAATTTGAATCTCAATTGACTATTTTGACCAAAACACCACACAGCAAACATTCCCTATCTGGTCAATTTACGTTATAAAAACAGCGCGATAGCAATAAAAAAGTGAAATTGAAACAATAACTTCATTACACTGCGATAACGGTTCACTGTATTCCGGACATGACAACGCCTTGATTGAGCGATGAAAATTGATGACCCTTGCGTCACGGCTTGATACAACTTGTGTTGTTCTTTTTGGATATAGTTATCGTAAGATTAGCGAAGTAAAAAAGTGCGCGGGAAATGCGCGCTTGCTTCACAACATCAACTTAGAAGTCCTCCAAAATAAAGGAGATCAGGGCATGATCCACGCTGGCAATGCCATTACCGTCCAAATGCTTGAGGACGGAATTGCAGAATTCCGCTTTGACTTACAAGGTGAGTCGGTTAACAAATTCAACCGTGCAACGATTGAAGATTTCAAGGCTGCGATCGACGCAGTTTCCGCTGCTGACATTCAGGGTTTAATCGTGACTTCAGGCAAGTCTACATTTATTGTAGGTGCTGACATTACTGAATTCGGCGATAACTTTGCTCAAGGCGAACAGGCAATTGTTGACTGGGCACTACCAGTTCATGAAATTTTTAACAGCTTCGAAGACCTGGACATTCCTAAAGTTGCCGCGATTAACGGTATGGCACTAGGTGGCGGTTTCGAGATGTGCTTAGTCTGTGACTACCGTGTGATGTCAGAACAGGCGCAAGTCGGCCTGCCTGAAATCAAACTTGGTATCTTCCCTGGTTTCGGTGGTACGGTTCGTTTAAGCCGTCTGATCGGTATCGACAATGCAGTTGAATGGATGGCCATGGCTACTCCGAAAAAACCGGCTGCTGCACTGAAAGATGGTGCTGTTGATGCGGTTGTGGCTGCAGACAAACTGAAAGATGCTGCGATTGACCTGTTGAAACAGGCAATTCACGGTCGTTTAGACTGGCAAACAAAACGCCAGGAAAAACTGGATCCAATCAAGCTGAACATGCTTGAGCAAATGATGGCGTTCAATACGGCGAAAGGTGCGGTTCTTGCAAAAGCAAACCCTGCTCAATACCCAGCGCCAAAACTATTGCTTGATTCTCTTCAGGCAGGTGCAAGCTTACACCGCGATGAAGCGTTAAAAGTTGAAGCTCAAGGCTTTGCGAAAGCTGCGGTAACTCCACAAGCAGGTGCGTTAATCGGTCTGTTCCTGAACGACCAGGTTGTGAAGAAAACTTCTAAGAAATATGAACAAGGTGCACATCCAGTGAACCAGGCTGCCGTTCTAGGCGCAGGGATCATGGGTGGTGGTATTGCTTACCAGGCGGCAAGCAAAGGCACTCCAATCATCATGAAAGACATCGGTAACCAGCAACTTGCACTGGGTATGTCTGAAGCAAACAAACTGCTGACCAAGCAGGTTGAACGCAAGAAGATGAAGCCGGCGCAAATGGGTGAAACCCTTGCTCGCATCCGTCCTACTTTAAGCTATGACGAGTTTAAAGAAGTCGACATCGTGATCGAAGCAGTAACTGAAAACCCGAAAGTGAAAGGCATCGTACTGAAAGAAACTGAATCTAAAGTACGTGAAAACACAATTATTGCGTCGAACACGTCTACGATTTCAATCACGCGTCTGGCTGAAAATCTGGAACGTCCTGAAAACTTCGTCGGTATGCACTTCTTTAACCCGGTACACATGATGCCACTGGTAGAAGTGATTCGTGGTGAGAAGACTTCTGCTGAAGCGATTGCAACGACTGTTGTTCTTGCTCAGAAAATGGGTAAAACACCAATCGTAGTGAATGACTGCCCGGGCTTCCTGGTAAACCGCGTACTGTTCCCTTACTTCGGTGCATTTGACCTGTTACTGAAAGATGGTGCTGACTTCCAGCAAATTGACAAAGTGATGGAAAAATTCGGCTGGCCAATGGGTCCTGCCTACTTGATGGACGTTGTCGGTATCGACACGGGCGTGCATGGTGCAGAAGTCATGGCTGAAGGCTTCCCGGATCGTATGAAACCTGATTTCAAAGGTTCGATCCAAGTGATGTACGAAAACAACCGTCTGGGTCAAAAGAATGACGTTGGTTTCTACAAATACGAACTTGACCGTAAAGGCAAAAAAGCCAAAGTGGTTGATCCAACTGCATACGAGCTTGTGGCATCTGTTGCAACTGCTGAAAAACGTGAATTTGATCCTCAAGAGATCATTGACCGTATGATGCTGGCTTTCTGTAACGAAACTGTTCGTTGCCTGGAAGACAACATTGTTGCAACTCCGGCTGAAGCAGATATGGCGATGATCATGGGTGTAGGCTTCCCTCCATTCCGTGGTGGTCCATGCCGTTATATCGACCAAACTGGTGTAGCTGAGTATGTTGCACTTTGCGACAAATACGCGCACTTAGGTAAGGCTTATGAAGCGCCGCAATCATTGCGCGACATGGCTGCTAACAACAAAAAATTCTACGGTTAAGGAGTGACGTGAATGGCTACTTTAAATCCACGTGACGTTGTGATTGTTGATGGCGTACGTACTGCCATGGGCAAATCGAAAAACGGTATGTTCCGCAATGTACGTGCCGACAGCATGTCAGCTGAACTTATCCGTGCGTTGATGATTCGTAACGAATTCGACCCGAATGAAGTTGAAGATGTGATCTGGGGCTGTGTGAACCAGACTCTGGAACAAGGGATGAACATTGCGCGTAACATCGCATTGTTGGCTGATCTTCCTAAGACTGTTGCAGGTCAAACAGTTAACCGTCTGTGTGGTTCTTCTATGCAGGCAATCCACACTGCGGCTGCACAGATCGCGACTAACCAGGGTGATATTTTCATCATCGGTGGTGTAGAGCACATGGGCCATGTAGGTATGATGCACGGCATCGACCTGAACCCTGCTGCATCTAAACACTATGCTAAAGCGTCTAACATGATGGGCCTGACTGCTGAAATGCTGGGTCGCATGAACGGTATTACTCGTGAAGAACAGGATGCGTTTGGTGTTGAATCTCACCGCCGTGCCTGGGCTGCAACTGAAAATGGTCTGTTCCAGAACGAGATCGTAGGCATCGAAGGTCATAATGCTGACGGTTATAAAATTCTGTGCGATATCGATGAAGTGATCCGTCCGGATGCCAACATCGAAACTTTCCGTGCTTTACGTCCAGTCTTTGATCCTAAAGGCGGTACAGTGACTGCTGCAACATCTTCAGCATTGTCTGATGGTGCATCTGCAATGCTGTTAATGTCTGCTGAACGTGCTCAAGCGCTTGGTTTGAAACCACGTGCTGTGATCCGCTCTATGGCGGTTGCAGGTTGTGATGCTGCAATCATGGGTTATGGTCCTGTTCCAGCAACTCAAAAAGCATTGAAACGTGCTGGTCTGACCATTGAAGACATGCAAACTGTTGAGTTAAACGAAGCGTTTGCTGCACAAGGCCTGTCTGTTCTTAAAGGCTTAGGTCTATACGAGAAACAGGACATTGTGAACTTGAGCGGTGGTGCGATTGCATTGGGTCACCCGTTGGGCTGTTCTGGTGCGCGTATTACCACTTCCCTACTGAACATCATGGAACAGCAAGATACTCAAATTGGTCTTGCAACCATGTGTATCGGTCTGGGTCAAGGTATCGCGACCATTATCGAACGTGTTTAATTCTTAAATACTTCGATCAAAAAATCCTCGCTTCGGTGGGGATTTTTTTATTGTAAAAATAATGATATAAATACAATTAAGGTGCTAGCGATTAGAATTTGAACTATGCATCATAGTTTGGTTTCTAATGTCAGCATTTCCAGCTGAATCCTTTGAACGTTGTGCTCCTTGCACTTCTAATATCCCTTCAGGGTTGCCATAAGAGTTATCGCTAGCGCCCCTCAATATTATTTAAACTTAACTTATGTCAAAACAGCTGAATGCTTTAAAACAATGCCAGACTTCTAGGGACTTAGCTAAGCTACTAGGATATAGTTACAAAGGTTTTTGCTACGTTCTTTACTCTGCGCCAATTCACACTAAATATAGAATGGTAACTATTCCGAAGAAAAATAGTCCTATAGGCAGACAAATTTTAATTCCTTCGAATAGATTAAAAATTTTGCAGCAGAGATTAGCGACCTTACTAACCAATATATATTTAGAAATAAATCAAAATAATCCTTCCTGCTGTTATGCTTTTATTCCAGATTCAAATACACAAAATTTCGGTATCGTAGAGAATGCAAAACAACATATTAATAAGAATATTGTATTAAATATTGACCTTAAAGATTTCTTTACTTCAATTACATTTTCAAGAATTGTTGGTTTTTTTACCAAAAACATCCAATTTAGGCTTAATTATGATGTAGCTATTACCCTTGCACAAATAGCATGCTATAGAGCATCTCCTACATCTCACGCCTATTTACCTCAAGGTAGTCCATGCTCACCAATTATTTCTAACTTTGTAGGACAAATTATAGATTCAAAAATAACTTTTTTAGCTAAAAAATTTCATTTTACTTATAGTCGTTATGCAGATGATCTAACACTATCTTTTGATAAAAATCAAATCGATTCTAAAATTTTGGAATATGATCAAACCACTCGAGAATACAAATTAGGAAAACTCCTAGAAAAAGAAATTCTTAAAACAAATTTCCAAATTAACTATCAAAAGTTATGTGTAAGGACTAAAAGAGAAAGGCAACAAGTTACTGGATTAGTAGTTAATAAATCCGTTAACGTTAACAAGGCTTATTATTACCACACTAAAAGTATGGCATTAGAATATTGCCGCAATGGTACTTTTACTAGAAGTACAAGTCATGCAAAAAAAATAGGTCAACCTAACTTCCATAGCCTAATGGGATATTTTAATTATATACATTATATAAAGCGCGAAAATTTAAAAAGACATCAACCACTTCAACCTAAGATTATTCTTCCAGAATTGACTAATAATGATATTCAAAGAAATAAAAAGATACCAAAATCTTTAAACTCATTTGAAAAAATGATGATCAAAGCTATTTTTCATTATCGTTTTGTCCATTCTGAAAAAATAAAAATTCTATGTGAAGGAAAAACAGATCCTCAATATCTTAATTTATATTTAAAAATTAAAAAATCTAACTGCTTTCATCCAACAGCTTTTAGTGACCATACACCGACTTTTTTTCAAAATGAACTAAATATTCGTAGTGGCACTCAAAATTTAAAAAGATTTATAAGCGCATTTCAAAACTTGTATATTTCTAAAAATGAATATCAATTACCAACCATTATTATGGTTGATCCAGATAAAGATGGTTTTGATGTATTTAATTATGCAAAAAGTAAGAGTAATTCGTATATTGAAATTCAAACAAATTCTTCTATAAAAGTTGCACACGTATTTCATAATCTATATTTGATTTCCCTTCCTCAAAACTCAAGCATCAATCAACAGCAAATTAACTCTATTGAAGATATGTTTGATAAAACCCTCCAACAACAAAAAATCGGAAATAAGACTTTATGTCTTGACAACAAATGTAGTGGTCAAAAACATAATAATCATTATGGTAAAGTTGAATATTTTGAGCATATTATAAAAAGTCAAAACAATTTGAGTTTTTCTAATTTTGATCGACTTTATGAAGTGATTGAAAATATTTGCTATTTACACTTCTTTAAATGCTTTAGTAAAACATTCCATTAATCTAATAATGACAATGTTATCCCTTTGTAAATTTAGTTGAATATTCAACCAATAAAAACTTATCCCTCAGTCACTTATATTTGGTAGGCGTATCATAACCCCACATTTCTCTCCTTTATTTATGGGGTTATGCATGAAAATGCTTAAAACACTTCTAGCAACTGCAATCGTTGCAACTTCAGCTTCTGCTATGGCTTCTGCAACAGTTTCTCCTGTTGCTGCAATGAAAGAACAAGCAAAAACTGTTGCCGCTCAAACTGCTCAACAAGCAACTGCACCTGCACAAGCAAAAGTAGCGACTGCGACTGTTAAAGCACAAGACTCTGCTGCCAAAGCTACTGCTGAGAAACAAGCGGCTGTCGCTAAAGTAGAAGCAACTCAACAACAAGCTGCTCAAACTAAAGAAGCAGCAAAAACTGAAGCGGCTCAAAAAGTAGAAGCTGCAAAAGCTGCACCTGCAGATATGAAAAAAGTAGCGGATTCTAAAGCAGAAGCCGTGAAAACCGATGCAGCTGTAAAAACTGCTGAAGTAAAAGAAGCAACTGTAGCAAAAGCTGAAGAAGTAAAAGCAGCACCTGCCGAAGCAGCTGTAAAAGCCGAGAAAAAAGGCTGGTTCTCTTGGTTTAAAAAATCTGCTTAAGATATTTTAAATCCATAAAAAAAGATGTCCGAGTGGCATCTTTTTTTATTTTTAGCTCTTTCAGATTTAAAGCCAAAAATATAAAGACCTATAAATCTCTTATTAGACCTTTCGGGCTAGCATAGTCGCAAAATGCTGCTTAATCCGGTTGCCCTGTTCATCTACTCGGTGTAATTCACCTACATTTTCATTGTATTTCACCAAATTCCAGCCTTCATAATAGGCACTGAGCTGTCCCGGCTTAAAACTAAACGGAAAGTCTGGCTGTACCGGAATATCATCGGTATCCATCGCACAGACAATCAGGTTATAACCGCCCGGCACTGTCGCCTGCTGCATCTGTGCAATAAGAGGTGGAATGGTATCGGCCTGTAGGAACATCATCACTACCGTACAGCAGATAAAGTCATATTGGCCCTGAATACTTGGGTCAAGATTTAAATCCCGTTGCTGAACCTGAATATTCCCGATTTCTTCGGCCTGAATGATCTGTCTTAAGGTCTGCAGACTATTTTCATTCACATCCCAGGCGTCAACTTCAAAACCGTTCTGGCTCAAATACAGCGAATTGCGGCCTGAACCACAACCGACATCCAGCGCACGACCACCCTTTAAATACGGCATAGCCGCCAGAATTTCCGAATGGGTCGGGCTTAGCTGATATTTCTTGTTAAAGTAATCCTCAGGTTTGCAGTAAAAACGCAGCTGACATTCTGCATCTTCACTGGCAGAAATAATCTTATGCCATGCCTGTGGCTCAATGAACGGTGGTTGCTGCTCTGGCGTAAATACATGTTCAGACTGTATATGACCTGACGGATCCAGCATGGCAAAATGCAGCTCACCTTTGAGCACAGTCAGCTTTGCCCAAGTGCCCGCTTTGGTATTGTGTGGCTGCTTGAACCCTTGTGGGATAGCTTGCTGCATCCAGACCGGAAATTCTTTATAACATTTCAATTGTTGCATAAAAGATTGTGCTCCCTATTCTCACTTTCCGTCTGCAAACATGCTTCTGGATATTCATTTTTCTTAAGCATAGCTGGTTCTCTTACCAATGAGAACTGGCACATCTTTGATGTAAGCAATGCAACAAGACTAATTCTGACAGAAAAACATCATGTCATTTAGAGATAAGAAATCATAAGATCCTTATACTTAGAGTTTGTTCTCTGCCTCTTTAAGTGCCTGCTGATCCACTTGAGTCATTTGCTGATTGAGCTGCACTATTTCCTGATACAGCTTATTGAATTGCTTTAAGGGTGCATCTTCATAGAACATAAAGGTCTGGTTTTTCTTTTCCCATTTATTGTTTTTCAGCACCAGAAATAGCTGGTCTGCTTTGGCCAGACTCTGTTTTTCAATTTCAAAAATTGCATGGGCATTATCCTGCTGCTGATTGGCTTTCAGATTATCTGCCAGCTGCTGACGATAGCGGTTTTTTATGTCCAGCTGTTTCACCTGCTCTAACTGCTGGGTTGCCCGCTGTTGAATTGTCTGTTCATAACCATCGACAATTTCATGCACACGCTTCAGCATGGCTTCGGTTTCTTTATAGTCTTGGGCTTGATCTTTGGCTAAACGGTCAATGTCCAGAAAACGATCCCAGTCCGCTGCTTTGAGGTCACGTAAATACTGATTGCGAGCCTCGGCACGATCACGCATCTGACCCAGAATAAATTGGGCCATCACGGCATAATCCCCATCCAGACGATCATCTTCCAGATCAATCTGAATCGGTTTAGACCAATCCTGTGCCTGTTGCAAAATAGATCCAGTTTTTTCTTCCAGTACCGTTTCATATTCTTGCAAATCGGCCTGCTGTTCCTGCTCTACAGAATTTTGATAAAATAACCAGATCAAAATTGCCAGTACCACTCCAGCGATAATCATAAAAACACGGGGCATCTACACGCTCCAGGTCTGTCATCCAGATCTTGTTGATTTTTTACACTATGCTTATTTTTCCAGCATAATTCAAGACATAGAGCTTTTCACATTTGTGAACGTGCTTCCTCAATACTGAAAAAATGAATCCAGTAAAAAGCCTGAAGAAAGGAAATAAGTTTTCAGACTTCCTTTCTTCATGACGTGATCTGGCTATACCGAAACTGACTGACCTGATCAGCCTGACCCATCGGATTGTGTGCTAGCGCGAACCAAAAGGCAGCCTGAGCTCAAGCCGATTCGGATCAAACTGCTCCCTGACGATCTGGACATTGGTGGCATTCCGGTCAATGCCAAAAGGTTGCAAAATCACATAGATTCCATTTCTTGGATCTGAGGACTGCAAGCCTTGCGCTACTGCCAGTACATATTCCCGGAACACAGTAGGCAGACTGTCCAGATCTGGATTAGGCGCTGCTGCCCCCATGTCAATATTTGCAACGACATCACCATCGACACTATAAGCCTGGATATCGCGTTCAATTTTCATCAGGCGCATCTGCAAAGCCTTACGCTGGCTGGCACCTTCCTGATAAGGCGTTATTTCCGTCACAGCACGCATTTCAGGCTCTGCCATGACAGTTAAGGTGGGAAGTACCGTTGCTTCAGAATGAGCAGGAGCTGCATGACTCAGTACAGGGAGAGTAAAAGCAGTACAGGTCAGCATCAGGCCCAAGCTTTGAATGGATTTTAGGAGATTCATCTTATTACCCCTCGGTTGGAAAAGGGAAAGCGTCAGATTAAATCTTACAAGTAATACAGCTTCTTATTGTTAAGTTTGATAAACGGTCAATCGAATCCATTACACCCTCATAAAGCCAACCAGCAAATCAGGAGCTAAGCTCCTAAAAAATATGAATTATTCAGAAGTTAGATTTAAAAAAGCAAAAATCCCCAATATGGGGATTGATTTGCATTACTGGCTCATCCTTTAAGGAGATCTTGGAAATTGCGCTACAGGAGATGGATTGTTGTAGTTTTCTACTCTGTACACGACAAATTTCACAGAACCCTTATCCTATCAGGATTCTGCTTTCTTAAAATTGCCAAAATTTCCTTAAACTCTTCTTTTTTCCCAAAACCAATTAAACGCTGAATCGCCATTTGAACA
>NZ_VOZV01000051.1:0-12305 GCF_013419565.1 Acinetobacter sp. YH12072
ACTGAGGATCAGAAAGCTTGTTTGAATCGATGTATTTCATCCGCAGATTATGCACGAATGCTAAGAAATCCGGAGTGCAAATATTAACCAAAAAGAAGATCGTTTTTTGATTTATGAAAGAGATCTATTATCTAAGTTTCAACTATTTCTCTAAGTTAAATACTATTTTGGCATTAAAGTTGCTTTGATTATTTCATAATTATTATTGATAAAATTTAAAAGAAATAGCCTAAGTATTTGCTTAAAGAGCAATAACTATAATAGCTAAATAAACTACTTAATAATAAAGATTCGAGTTTGTGCTTTTGGAGCTAATTGATTGCAGTAGTCAATTAGCTCTTTTTCTTTATGATAAAAAATGGCTAAGCCAAAAAAATTTTATCTTTACTTTGGCTCAGGAGGCGTCATGCCAAACTGTAAATAAGCCATATTGGTCGCAATACGACCGCGTGCAGTACGCATCACATAACCTTGCTGAATCAGATAGGGCTCAATCACATCTTCCAGAGTACCTGAATCTTCAGCCATTGCTGCAGCTAAAGCTTCTACACCCGCCGGGCCTCCATCAAAGCGTTCCAATAACATCGACAGGTAACGACGGTCAAGCGTATCCAGGCCATCTTTATCCACGTTCAACATATCTAATGCACGTTGAGCCATTTCCTGAGTGACTTCACCTGTGCCTTTGACTTGAGCATAGTCACGTACACGACGTAATAAACGATTGGCAATACGCGGTGTACCACGTGAACGACGTGCAATTTCTTTTGCGCCATCTTCGGTCATTGGCACATCCATTAGACTCGCAGAACGTTTCACGATATGGGTCAGATCATCAACCGAATAGAATTCCAGACGCTGCACAATCCCGAAACGGTCGCGTAGTGGAGAAGTAAGTAGACCAGCACGTGTGGTTGCAGCGACCAAAGTAAATGGTGGTAAGTCCAATTTAATCGAACGGGCAGCAGGACCTTCACCAATCATGATATCTAGTTGGTAGTCTTCCATGGCTGGATAAAGGATTTCTTCAATCACGGGTGACAAGCGGTGAATCTCGTCAATAAACAGAACATCACCTTCCTCAAGATTGGTCAGCATTGCTGCCAGATCACCCGCACGTTCTAGTACTGGGCCAGAAGTCGATTTCAGGTTACCACCCATTTCACGGGCAATAATATTCGCTAACGTCGTTTTACCCAGCCCTGGAGGTCCAAAGATCAAAGTATGATCGAGAGC
The DNA here is from genome assembly GCF_013419565.1 of Acinetobacter sp. YH12072. Taxonomy (NCBI): domain Bacteria; kingdom Pseudomonadati; phylum Pseudomonadota; class Gammaproteobacteria; order Moraxellales; family Moraxellaceae; genus Acinetobacter; species Acinetobacter sp. YH12072. Next base: position 1,237 of record NZ_VOZV01000051.1, read on the forward strand.
TTCAGCACGGCCACGAGCAGCACCAATAAAGATTTCCATTTGCTCACGCACCACGGGCTGACCGATATAGTCATCGAGAGAAGTCGGGCGGATGGCACGATCAAAATGATCTTCGGGTTTTTCAGAACCACTGATGAGACGGTCTTGCATATCTATTAACTTAATCTCTTTATCGAAGCTGTTTGATGTTGCAGAAACAGCCTCAAATAATGATTTGTGTTTAACTGCCATTGTGTAGGCGTTGTCTTACTTTTGAAAGATCAAAAGTAACAAAAATCTTCTGTTGAGTTGAAGGTACTTCCTGTACCTCAACTCAACCGGCGACATCCATGTCGCCAAAGCTCGAGCAAATTTTGGATTGAAAATTTGCTCATAGGTAAATTGCTTATTTATTCATCGACTTTAATGCAGCACGGATGATGTCACTGGCTTCGGTAAACTCCCCTTTGGTTGCATTCACCAGTTTTTGCGCTTCAGCCGGTTTATAACCGAGAGATTGTAATGCTGCTTCAGCTTCAGCTACGGCTGAATTGCCCATAAACTGAATTTGTGGCGCTGTCGAGTTGCTTGGAGCAGTGCCCGCAGACATAGCTTTAAAGCGGTCGCGCAGTTCAATCATTAAACGTTCAGCAGTTTTCTTGCCGACTCCAGGCACTTTAACCAACGTATTTACATCTTCATTCTCAACAGTATGCATCAGCATCTCCACACTTAAAGTTGAAAGAATGCCGAGTGCCATTTTCGGGCCAACGCCGTTCACTTTTAATAAAGTGCGGAAAATGGTTTTTTCCTGAGCATTTAAAAAACCATACAGTAATTGTGCATCTTCACGCACAGCCAGATGCGTCCACAGGGTAATTTTCTGGCCTTTTTGCAACTGGCAAAAAGTAGTGAGCGGCGTATCGATTTCATAACCCACACCATTCACATTTAATAATACAGTCGGTGCTTCCAGCGCCAGCACTTCACCAATCAGGCATCCAATCATCTTTTATCATTACTCAATTCAGTTTTGCAGCATAGTAGTCAGCATTTTCAGGAAAGGCAAAATCTCCTTCTGCAAAACAGGTGATTTTGCTGCAATAATCATCTAATCCAGCCAAATGTTTTATAACAATCCGGCTTTATTACCCTGCAATTCCTGTGACAGGTTATAAGCCTGATGATCCGAGAATTTCGAGATAATATCCAGCACCTGCATGATATTGTCATAATGGCTGTCTTTAAAATTCGCCCCTGAACGTTGCAGGATCGACATTAAACGTTGCTCCTTAAAACTCAGGTTTTTATGCGGTGTGGTCAGCGGGATAAAGGCATCCAGAATATTTTGCAGACTTTGATGGGCAATGATTTCTAAGCCTGCTTTTTGTGGATGTTCAAAAATCTTGTCACGTGCCAGTTCTTTGGCACGATTAATACCACTTTCAATATCCGATGAACAGTACTGCAATAAAGTGCCTTGTAACTGGCCAGACAGAATCTGGTCATGATGGCGTGCAAAAGCAGTCGTCACTTCATTCACCAGACGTTTCATCACACGGCCACGCAGGGCAGCAATTTTCTGTTGCCAGGTCGTGTCAGGCATACCAATCTCGGAAGGCGTGCCATAATCTCCGAGCAGATTTAAAAATACCGGTTCCACTTCAGCATAGCTGAGCATGTTCAAGCTGATGCCATCTTCTAGGTCAATCAGGGCATAACAAATATCATCGGCTGCTTCGAGTAGATAGGTCAGTGGATGACGACAATATCGATACTCGCCGAGCTGGATCAGTCCAAGCTCTTCCGCGATCTGCTTTAAAATCTCTTTTTCTGCCTGATAGCAGCCAAACTTGGCGCGGCTACTGGCAGGCAAATCTACCTGCGATGCCATAGTTTTTGACAGCCACGGATATTTTAAATAAGCACCTAAAGTGGCATAGGTCAGGCGCATGCCGCCATCATTTGGATGATAGTCAATCTTGGTTAGAAGCCGCAGGCCTTGGGCATTGCCTTCAAACTGACGTACATCTGCTTCCTGTTCAGGACTTAAATCTTTTAAGAAGTCAGTATGTGATACATCATCAAACCATTCGCGGATCGCATATTCACCGGCATGGCCAAAAGGCGGGTTGCCAATATCATGGGCCAGACAAGCGGCTTGAATGATGGCGCCCACATCCGCTGGAGACACCCAGGGTGGAAGCTGGTCTTTAATTTTCTCTGCGGCCAACATCCCTAGCGAGCGGCCAATACAGGAGACTTCCAGTGAATGCGTCAGGCGCGTATGAATACCATCGTGCTGGGTTAAAGGATGCACCTGGGTTTTACGGTTGAGCTGCCGGAAGCTCTGGGAAAAAATAATACGGTCATAATCTTTGTGGAACGGGCTACGGGCCAGTTCTGTACTCTGCTTTTTACTACCAATCCGAACTGTCGAAAGCAGTTCCAACCAACGCATTTGAGTCATTTATCATTATTCAGTTCTCTACTTTCTGCATCATGCCAAAAAAGAGCGTAAAGCACTAGGGCAGTGCGACATGAAATGTCATTTTGAATTAGCTTAGCTGAAATACAGCGAAAGATTGTCAATTTGGTGACAGGGCTGAGCCAGCAATTTCAGGCAAATTATGACCATAATAAAATCAATTTGCAGACCAAATATGACGACAGCACACGCTACACCACCTAATATTTTACTCATCGTCGCTGATGATCTGGGCTTTTCTGATCTGGGTGCATTTGGCGGAGAGATCCAAACACCACATTTAGATGCGATTGCCCTGGAAGGATTACGCCTGACTAACTTTCATACCGCATCGACCTGTTCACCCACCCGTTCCATGCTACTTTCCGGCACAGACCATCATCTGGCAGGATTGGGTTCCATGGCCGAAGCCATACGACCTGAACAGAAAGGCCAACCGGGTTATGAGGGGTATTTAAATGATCAGGTTGCGGCTCTACCGGAACTGTTACATGATGCAGACTATTACACCATCATGTCTGGAAAATGGCATCTGGGCTTAACTCCAGACCGTTTTCCGGCACGCCGTGGTTTTGAAAAGTCATTTACCTTGCTCCCGGGTGCAGCCAATCACTATGCGTTTGAACCCGATATTCCAGAAGAAGAAATTCCGGGCCTGTTGAAAGTAACTCGGGGGCTCTATGCAGAAAATGATAAATACATTACTGCATTGCCGGAAGACTTCTATAGTTCAGACTATTTTACAGATCGCTTGCTGGATTATCTGCAAGATGATGAGAGTCGTGCAGAACGCCCATTCTTTGCGTATTTGCCATTTTCAGCACCACACTGGCCTTTGCAAGCCCATCCGGAAGATATTGCCAAATACAAAGGCGTATATGATGAAGGTCCTGAAGTATTACGTCAGAAGCGTTTAGCCAAAATCAAAGAGCTCGGTTTAGTAGGTGAAGATGCTACGATTCATCCAGTATTGGCGAAAACTAAATTCTGGAACAGCTTAACGGATGAAGAAAAGCAGTTCTCGGCGCGAACCATGGAAGTCTATGCAGCAATGGTCGATCGTATGGACCAGAATCTTGGTCGCGTGATTGAATACCTGAAACAGACTGATCAATACGACAATACCATTATTATTTTTCTTTCGGATAATGGGGCAGAAGGCGCGCAGCTGGAAGCATTACCAGTCTTTGGTCCTGATATTGAGACCGTAATTGCCAAATATTATGACAATGCTCTGGAAAATATTGGCAAGGGTAATTCCTATGTCTGGTACGGTGAGCATTGGGCGCAGGCGGCCACAGCGCCATCTCGACTTTATAAAGCGCATACAAGTGAAGGTGGAATTCGTACACCTGCATTCATCAAGCATCAGGGCTTCGCACGACAAAATGGCATCAGTCATGAATTTTTAACGGTGATGGATCTACTGCCGACTTTACTGGAAACACTGAATATCCAGCATCCGGGACAGCAATATAAAGGTCGTGAACTGGTGCCATTACGGGGTAAAAGCATTTTGCCGTATTTGCAGCAACAGCAGGCCTATATTCATGCTGAAGACCATGTCACGGGTTGGGAGCTGTTCGGACAAAAAGCCTTACGTAAAGGGGATTGGAAGGCTTTATTTATTCCCGCACCGAATGGCCCAAACAAGTGGCAACTCTATAACCTGGCAGAAGATGGCGGTGAAACAGAAGATCTGGCAGAGCGTTATCCAGAAAAATTACAGGAGCTATTGGCAGACTGGAAAGTTTATGTACGAGAAAATGGTGTGGTAGAAATTGAAGGTGGGGGAATTTTATTAAATAAAACTGCCTGAGCTAATCTTATTAGGGTATCGAATTTCAAAACTAAACAGATATTCGTGAGAATGAACTAAAAATAAAAAACAGGTCAAACGGCCTGTTTTTTATAGAACAATAATTTTGATAGAAAGAAAATCTTAATCTGTAAGCTGAATAGTTAATATAGTTGATCATCATTCAGACAGATGGCAAAAAGCAGCGCAGCTACCTATTTTTGATCAAGAAATAATAAAGAAGTCAATTCTTGGCTCATTTTTATTAAAAATTGAGATTAAATTTTAAACCACTTGATATGATCAATAGTGTTGAAAAATAATACAAAATTTTTAAGTTTAATTATTCTTGACTAGTTTTAATTTTTCTTTAACAAATTGTGTTAAGCTGTGCGACTACATTCAATTTTTTTATCTGAAAATAAAAGCATTATTTATAAAATGCTATAGCTTTTCGCTTGAGTTTTCTCATTTCCTCTCTAGCCGATTTATGTATTTCACAGTAGAATATGCGCTCTCTCAAGTCACATTGTGGCATGGTCGCTCGATCATCCCGTGGAGCCAAAATCAGCATGTTTATCGTTGCCGGTGCACCTGCACATTCTTCTTTTAAGAAAGCTCAACTACTCACACGTTTATCGTCAATTAGTTCTGTTCAATCACTAGAAAGTCAATTTGTTTATCTTTTTGACCAAGCGCTCAACGAGCAACAACAGCAATCCGCTTTACAGCTTCTCAACGATGGTCAATCATTTGAACTGCGCCAGGCTGCAAGTGATGAAATCCAGATTCTAGTGACACCGCGTGTCGGCACGATTTCACCATGGTCATCAAAGGCAACTGATATTTTTGCCAACTGTAATACACCGGTTCATCATTTAGAACGCGGTGTTTTGTTTACTTTGAAGGGCGAAAAAGAGCTTTCTAAAGAAGCATTACAGATCTTGCATGACCGCATGACTGAAAGCGTTTTCAATGCGATTGAAGATGCTGCAGTATTATTTACTGAAACTGCTCCGAAACCTTTGAACTCGATTGATATCTTGGGTCAAGGTAAAGAGGCATTGGTAAAAGCCAACAATGAATTTGGCTTTGCGCTGTCTGAACAGGAAATTGATTACCTGACAGAGGCATTTACTAAACTGGGTCGTAACCCGAACGACATCGAACTGATGATGTTTGCTCAGGCAAACTCAGAGCACTGCCGTCATAAAATCTTCGGTTCTGAATGGACGATTGATGGTGAAGTTCAACCATTGTCATTGTTCCAGATGATCAAAAATACCTATAAAGAATCACCAACAGACGTATTGTCGGCTTATAAAGACAACGCATCGGTGATTGTTGGTTTTGATACGCAACGTTTCTATCCAACTCAAGAAGATAACGGTCAACACGTTTATAAATACAAGAGCCAGGCCGCTCACATCCTGATGAAAGTGGAAACTCACAACCACCCAACAGCGATTGCACCATTTGCCGGTGCAGCAACTGGTTCAGGCGGTGAGATTCGTGACGAAGGCGCGACTGGTCGTGGTGGTAAACCGAAAGCTGGTTTAACGGGTTTCACCGTATCTAACCTGAATATTCCTGGCTTCGAACAGCCTTGGGAAGAAAACTACGGTAAACCGTCACGTATGGCATCTCCACTTCAAATCATGATTGAAGGTCCATTGGGTGGTGCTGCGTTTAACAACGAATTTGGTCGTCCAGCGTTAACTGGTTATTTCCGTACTTTCGAACAAAACGTCAATGGCGAAGTGAAAGGTTTCCATAAGCCAATCATGATCGCGGGTGGTTACGGTAACATCCGTCCGGACCACGTTGAAAAAGATGCGATTCAACCAGGCGATCTACTGATCGTGCTTGGCGGTCCAGCAATGCTGATCGGCCTTGGCGGTGGTGCTGCATCATCTGTAGACAGCGGTAAACTGGGTGAAAACCTGGACTTCGCTTCTGTACAACGTGAAAACCCGGAAATGGAACGCCGTTGTCAGGAAGTGATTGATACTTGCTGGCGTATGGAAGATGAAAACCCAATCGTTTCTGTACATGACGTCGGTGCGGGCGGTATCTCGAATGCGATGCCCGAGCTGGTAAATGACCATGAGCTTGGTGCGGTGCTTGATCTGCGTAAGATCCCATCGCTTGAGCCAGGCATGTCGCCAATGGAAATCTGGTCAAACGAAGCGCAAGAGCGTTATGTACTGGCGATCCGTCCAGAATCTCTACCTTTATTCGAATCGATCTGTGCGCGTGAACGTTGTCCGTTTGCGGTATTGGGTGAAGCAACTGAAGCGCGTCATTTAACCGTTGAAGATCCATTGTTCGGCAACAAGCCAGTGGATATGCCAATGCAAGTGATGCTTGGCGGAACACCACGTATGAGCCGTTCATATGAAACTACTGCACGTAAAGGCGATGACTTTGATGCCTCTAAAGTGACTGATCTGAAAGATGCGATTTATCGCGTCATCAAGAATCCGACTGTGGCTTCTAAATCATTCCTGATCACCATTGGTGACCGTTCGATTACCGGTATGGTTGCACGTGACCAGATGGTTGGCCCATGGCAGGTTCCTGTAGCAGATGCTGCGGTAACGACTACCAGCCTTGTAGGTTTCACTGGTGAAGCGATGGCAATGGGTGAACGTCCACCAGTGGCATTGTTAAATCCAGCAGCCTCTGCGCGTTTGTCTGTAGCTGAATCGATCTCAAATATCATGTCTGCGAAGATTGAACAAATCAGTGACATCAAACTGTCTGCAAACTGGATGGCTGCTGCAGGTCAACCGGGCGAAGACCAAGCATTGTTCGAAGGTGTAAAAGCCATTGGTATGGAAATGTGCCCTGCACTGGGCATCGCAATTCCAGTCGGTAAAGACTCATTGTCAATGCGTACCACCTGGAATGACGAAGGCGAAGACAAATCTGTTACTTCTCCGATGTCAGGCGTGATTACTGCATTTGCACCTGTAACTGATGTTCGTAAGACATTAACCCCTGAGCTGAAAAATATTGAGTCTGTACTGGTTCGTATTGATCTATCTAAAGGTCAGTTCCGTTTAGGCGGTTCGATCTTGGCTCAGGTATACAAAGCAATTGGTTCAGTGACTCCGGATGTCGACAGCTTTGATGACTTCAAAGCATTCTTCGCACTGGTTCAAGACTGGAACAACCGTGGTCTGATCAAGGCTTACCATGACATCGGTGATGGTGGTTTACTGGCAACTGTTGCGGAAATGATGTTTGCTGCACGTCTAGGCGTAGCGCTAGAAGACCAATCAGTTGAAGCATTGTTCGCTGAAGAAATCGGTGCAGTTCTGCAAATAGCGAAAGCGGATTGGGATGCATTACAAGCAGAAATCGCGACTTCTACACTGAAAGATGCGATCTCTGTAGTGGGTACAGTGAACAGCTCTGACCAGTTATCTGTAAATGGTCTGGTACTGGAACGTGCTGACCTGCAAGTCGCTTGGACTGAAGTTTCTCATCAAATCCAGCGTCTTCGTGACAACGTAGAAACTGCAGATCAAGAATTTGCATTAGTTACTGATAAATCACACAAAGGTTTGATTGCTCAACCGACATTTGATCTGAACGAGCAAATCGAAGCGCCGTACATTAATTCACGTCGTCCAAATATGGCGATTCTGCGTGAGCAGGGTGTAAATGGTCATGTGGAAATGGCAGCAGCATTCGACAAAGTCGGCTTCAACACTGTTGACGTACACATGAGTGACCTGCTTGCTGGTCGTATCAGCTTGGATGACTTCGAAGGTCTGGTCACTTGTGGTGGCTTCTCTTACGGCGACGTATTGGGCGCAGGCGGTGGTTGGGCGAAATCAGTATTGTTCAACCAGCAACTTCGTGACCAGTTCGAGAAATTCTTTAACCGTCAGGAGACCTTCTCTCTAGGGATCTGTAACGGTTGTCAGATGTTGTCACAATTGGCTCCACTGATTCCAGGTGCAGATGCTTGGCCTCGGTTCCATCGCAACAAATCAGAAGTATTTGAAGCACGTAGCGTCAATGTTCGTGTAGAGAAATCTCACTCTGTATTGTTAGAAGGTATGGAAGGCTCGATTCTTCCAATCGCTGTGGCACATGGTGAAGGTCGCGTAGTAGCATCGGCTGAAAGCATTGCTGCATTGAATGCCAATAATCAGGTGATTATGCGTTATGTGGATAGCCAAGGTAATGCGACTGAGCAATATCCATTGAACCCGAATGGTTCGCCTGAAGGGATCTCTGGTGTCACTTCGAAAGATGGTCGTGCGACTATCTTGATGCCACACCCTGAGCGTAACTTCCGTGCGATCCAGCACTCTTGGAAACCAGAAGACTGGGATCAAGACGGTGCTTGGTTACGTATGTTCCGTAATGCGCGTAAGTTCATTGGCTAATCTGATTTAGTTTCAAAAAAGGGTCGCAGCAGCGGCCCTTTTTTATAATTTGAACTTATGGGAAATTAGTAAAACTAGAAAAATCATTTACTTTTGTTTAGACTAGCTTCATCAATTGCCACCAGTGGGTGGCTTTTTGCTTTTTAAGCAGTTTGAAACATTTATTTAATTTTCTCCCGCTGAACTGGTTTAGATTTTGCTTTTATATCTGCATAGAAGTGATATTGTGTAAATAATGCACAATATTTATGCACTTTAAAGGAAAGATGGTATAGATCAGTTCAGTATCAACACTCAAGAATGAGGTGGTGACATGGCTAAGACGCTCAGAATAATGGATAGAACGGAATTACGTCAGAAAGGTTGGTGGTTATTTGGTTTTGTTGTTGGCCTACAGGTACTGTTCTTGGTAGGTAGTTATTTGCTACAGAGTTCTTGATCAACAGATTTAAAAAAGCCACCGAAAGGTGGCTTTTTTATTGCTAAACAGTGGGTTGAATCTGCTTTAACGTTACCTTCAGCGTATTTTAATAAACAAAAGCATTATTAATACTATCCTGATAACACCAAGTGATATAACCAACCGGCCTAACCAGAATTACACAGATTCATGAATTTCAGACTTGCCATTCTAGGGTTTATAACATCATGAGAAGCAATCTGAATCACCTCCAGATATGGCAAGTTCAGCGATTCTGCTGCCTGTTTCCAACTTTAATCTGAGCTCAATGTCGAATACTGCGTCATGCAAGACACTATGTGTATACCTGAAACAGGTATAAATGTAGGAGGGGAAAAGTCTGGCCATGCATAGAAAGTAGATATATGAGTATTCGTATAAGCTATTGATCTATTAATATTTTCAATACGTTGGCCTAAATCGTATGATAAGCACCTGTTTTTTGAAGTGAGCAATCTATGGAACTTCGACATTTACGCTATTTTATTACCGTGGCGCAGGAGCAGAGTTTCACTAGGGCTGCTGAAAAGCTGTTTACGGCTCAACCTTCTTTAAGCCAGCAGATTAAAGATCTGGAGCAGGAAGTTGGCGTTAACCTGTTTGAGCGTTCTTCACGAAAAATACAGTTAACCGATGAAGGTAAGGCCTTTTTAATCTATGCAGAAAAAGCTCTAGAAAATGCCAAATTGGCCGTTGCGTCAGCACGACAGGTGGCCCAGCAGAAAAATAACCAGATTCATATTGGTTTTCTGAATGTTGCCGAACTAAAAGTCATGCCACATATTTTGGCCAAGTTGAAAAAGACCATGCCAGATCTGAAAATTCATCTGCATAGCCTGTTCTGTCTGGAACAGCTTCAACGTCTAAAAAATGCTGAACTAGATCTAAGTATTACCCGTTTTCAGCTAGATCATCCAGATTTTGAAAATATCCATTTGTTGACAGAACAAATTCACTTGGTTGCAGCCAAGCATTTGCACCCAACCGATCGAATACTGAAATTACAGGAACTGAAAAATCATACAATTATTATGTGTGATCAGAATGCATCACCCATATTTTACGAAAGACTGAATGCTTTGATGTCCTTTGATCAGCTAAAGCACGATCAGGTGCTGTGGGCGACCAATGTGCTACAGCATATTAACCTGATCAATATGGGGATGGGTTTCAGTTTTGCTCCCGATTATTTATTGCGTTTCCTGAATGATGAAGTGAAAGTGATTCAGACAGATCGACCTTTACCCCAGGTAGAACTATATGCAACATTTAACAAGAACTCTCAAAATCCAGCATTGAATATTATTACCGAAGCCCTTAACAATACGGTAAATGCTTGAAAAACTTGTAGGGATATATGCTTAAACTGATTTATTACGTACCAGATGAAAACCTGGAGGAAACCAAGAAGGCCATCTTTGCAGCAGGTGCGGGTGGGATTGGTGAATATACCGACTGTGCCTGGCAAGTGCTGGGAACTGGACAATTTAAGCCGCAGCAAGGCGCAGATCCTCATATTGGGGAAATTGGCCAGCTGGAAAATGTGGAAGAATGGCGGGTCGAAATTCTTGTACCTGATGAAAAGGCGGTTGAAGTGGCTAAGGCTCTAAAAGAAAGTCATCCTTATGAAGAACCGGCATTTGAATTTATCCAGCTTTTAGATATAAAAGTTTAAATTTTAGAATTGATATAAACCGACGGTGCATTAGTGTTGATGTGCCGTCTATATATTAAAAACACCCAATCTGCTTTTATTATTATAACCCGAATCGCGGATAAAAAAATTGACTTGAAAAATAAGAGGACTAGATCCATCAGTTGAGTTACCACACAAAACTTAAAACTCTAGTCCCGATGTTTAATAGTACCGAATTATTTTGCGTAATTGATGATTTCTTTCTTAAATTTGAAGCAACCTACTGGAATTTCCTTAAACAA
>NZ_VOZV01000052.1:0-12212 GCF_013419565.1 Acinetobacter sp. YH12072
TTATAGATTTTCAATTCAGGATCCAATTTACAGTGTCTTTTGGCTTTTAATGGCAACAGGCTATTCGGATACAACACATAAATCCCCTGATAGCCTTTATCTGCAAGAATAAAAGCCCCAAAAGGAATCTGGTTTAAATTGCGTTTGAACAACTCGAAATCATGCACTGCACCGCGACTGGTACATAAACTCAGAATTTGCTGAGTTTTGTAGTGAATCATGGCCTGTACTTTAAAGGTATGGGTCTTTTTCTTACCGCTATAGCTTTTCTTCTGTTTTTTTAGGCCTTTGGATTGGAATTTCTGTGGCATCCACGATTACAACATTCCAGTCGATGCCTTCGCCCTTGGGTAAATCTTTGGATAAATTAAACAGATTGGACCGAATCAGGCAGTCTTCAACATGACGGACAATTCTTGAGGCTGTGGGCTCTGAAACCCCGTAACTCGTCGCAACATGAAATAAGGTTCGGTATTCCCGCCAATAGCTCAGACAGAGCAGAACCTGATCCTCCAGGCTTAACTTGGGCGGTCTGCCTTTGGCAGAGACATGTTTCTGCAATTGCTCAACCATCAAATAGAAAGTTGACCATGAGATGCCTGCGTATCGCTTGAACTGAGGATCAGAAAGCTTGTTTGAATCGATGTATTTCATCCGCAGATTATGCACGAATGCCAAGAAATCCAGAGTGCAAATATTAACCAAAAAGAAGATCGTTTTTTGATTTATGAAAGAGATCTATTATCTATCACAGCATTTATAACATATAATATTTATGTGATTTATCATCCATTTTAACAGGTTATTGTTAAATGAAACGTATTTTTATGTTTTTTTTGCTATTTATATCTTCTATTACTAGTTTAATCACGTTTAGTCTAGCTGGTTTAGCTAAAGATGTTTTTTTTCTGGAAATTGGTGTCTTATTTACCATCATTACCCTTCTAGTTTTTGCTGAGATTAGGTCATGGAAAAGTGACCCTTTCAGGGAGTAACATTAAAATTAGATATAGGCCCATATTTAGTGGGCTTTTTTTACAATAAATTTATTTATTAAATCCTATATCTTAGAATAAATTTTATTTTATAAATATGCTTTCATGGATTTTAGACATCTACGCTTGAGAAACTGACTATTAACTACAATGAATATAGATATAAATTCATCACTTTTCTGATGGGCATAGTATACTGCATCTGCCTTGTTCACTCATCTTTTCAATTTATTTACGACACCATGAACAAATATTTTGCTCAAGTTTTTTCTCTTAAGTCCGTATCCATACTTGCTTTATCTATTAGCCTTGTAGGGTGTGGCAATGGTTCATGGTGGTCAAATGATGAACCAACTCTTGAAGTTGAACATATTCGTAAAGCCATTCCAGGTCGTGTCAGCCAGCGTGAATCCTGGGCACAAGATATTTATGACATCACTGACCAGCTCGGTATTCCACAAACCAAAGAGAATATCTGTTCAATCGTGGCAGTTGTCGATCAGGAATCTAACTTTAATGCAGACCCGGTAGTTCCTGGTCTTGGTGAAAAAGCCGTTAAAGAAGTTCAGGAACGTCTGGAAGAAAAATTTAAAGATAAACTTGGTGAAAGTATCGGTGGAACAGTTGCAGGATATTTCCAGGATGTACTGAAAAACCAGCCAAGCCCAGAAGACAATTATCTAAGCCAGATGCGCCGGGTCAAAACCGAACGTCAATTAGATGAACTTTATCGTGAAATCTTTGATTACATGGCCAAGCATTATCATGTAAGTGCACTGACAGGTGCAGCCAAACTATTTGGACAAAATATTGGCGAAAAAATGAATCCGATTACAACTTTGGGTTCCATGCAGGTTCATATCAGCTATGCCAAGGAATATAAACGTCAAGGGGGCAGTATTGCTGATTTGCGTAGTGACCTGTATAGCCAGTATGGTGGACTGTATTATGGGATTCATCGATTGATGATGTACCCTGCGGATTATGAAAAACCGATTTATCGTTTTGCTGATTATAACTCTGGGATGTATTCCAGCCGTAATGCAGCATTCCAGAGCATGTTAAATAGCTTAACCGATGCCGAATTGAGCCTGGATGGCGATTTACTACTATATACTAAAGATGGCGCGATTCGCTCACAAAAGAGTCAATCTGAACGAGAGCTCATCAGCGTTTTTGCAAAAAATAATTTTATTATTACTGAACGTCAGATTCGGGCGGATTTAAAAAAAGAAAAAGTTAAAGATTTTGAAGATACTATAACTTATCGTGGCATCAGTAAACTTTATCAAGAAAAAACCGGTAAAGAGCCAATTTATGCAATGATGCCAGAAGTCGTGATCTCAGGCCCAAAATTGAGTCGTGAGTATAATACTAACTGGTTTGCCAGCCGTGTCGATGGTCGTTATCAAACATGCATGCGCCGCATCAAAAACATAAAACTCTAGCCTTATTTGATTTTGATGGAACCCTGTATCCTTATGACAGTTTTACAGGGTTCATTTTCTATGCTTTAAAGAAAAGGCAGATTTTAAAACGTGGCATTCGTATTCTGCCTTGGATTCAGGCTTACTATCTTAAGCTCTATCCTGCTCATGCAATGCGCCCAAAGCTGTATTACACCATGTTCAAAAATAGTCATGCGCATGAAATTCAGCAGCTTGCCGAAGAATATGCACAGCAGCTTGTTTTAAGATTAAATCCCAAGCTATTAAAGCAACTTAGACAACATCAGCAACTCGGGCATCAAGTCGTTCTCGTTTCTGCTTCACTGGATTTATATTTAAAACCGGTTTGTACTTATTTAGGCATTGACCTGATTTGTAGTGAAGTAGAAATTCTGACAGGCAAAATGACAGGTTTATACAACACACCTGATTGTAGTAAGGATCAGAAGAAAAGTAGAATCTTGGAAAAATATAATTTAGAAGATTATGCTGAAATTTATGCTTATGGAAATAGCGAAGAAGATGAGGCAATGTTATGCCTTGCACAGTATGCTTATCTGGAAGGACGAGATAAAGTACTTCCACTACTTGAAATGAATTTACCCGAGTCTGAGCTTAAAATAATTAATTAAACTGAGAATAATAAAAAACCGCTATGAATAGCGGTTTTTTATTGAAATCCATCTTACTTCTTAAACGGAAAAGCATATTTCACAATACGTTTAATTACGCTGCCATACTGTTTTACCAGACTAGCATTGTTATAGTTCAGACCATATTTTTTACATACCGCTTCTACCTTTGGCGCCATTTGACGATAACGGCGTGCAGGCACATCTGGATATAAGTGATGTTCAATCTGATGGCTTAAATGTCCAGTCAAAATATGAAACGCTTCTGAACCGGTTAAGTTTGAAGAACCACGAATCTGGCGCATATACCAGTGACCACGACTTTCATTTTCCATCACAGCTTTCGGAAACACTTCTACATCTTTAGTAAAGTGACCACAGAAAATAATACTGAAAGTCCAGATATTACGAAGGCCATTTGCCACCAGGTTACCTGTCAATACCGGTAATGCTGCAGGACCTGCAATCAACGGGAAGAATACATAATCTTTGAATAATTGCTTGCCAATTTTACGCTGCATTGGCTTCCATTCTTCAAGAGTTTGTTCTTTGGTTTTACGGCCTTTGAAGTATTTACCCAATTCAAGGTTTTGAATGGCTACGCCCCACTGGAATAACAAGCAAAATGGAATACTGTAAATTGGCTGTAATAAATAACCTGGTTTCCAGCGTTGCTCAGGGAACAAACGCAACAAGCCATAACCAATATCATCATCCATGCCTTTAATATTGGTATAGGTATGATGCTTGAAGTTATGGGTTTGACGCCAGTTGTCTGAAGTTCCGACAATATCCCACTCGTAGGTTTGGCCATTGAGCTTCGGATCATTCATCCAGTCATATTGACCGTGCATGACATTATGACCCAATTCCATATTTTCCATGATTTTGGCAAAGCCTAATAAGCCTGTACCCAACAACCATGCTGGCGGGAACCATCCTGCAAATAATAAGGCACGACCTGCAATCGATGAATAACGGATACTCGAATATACGCGACGGATATATTTGGCATCTTTTTCACCTAAATCATCCAGCACTTCCTGTTTGATGGCATCAAGCTCACGTGCAAGTTCATCTAGCTCAGACTGGGTCAGTTCACGGTTTTTAGGATTTTTAAAATACTGTAATTTTACTGGCATATTCATAGGATAAAACTCGCTTATAAGTCGATGACAAGGTCAGTCTGCGCTGAGTTAACACAAATTTTTAAAAGATTACCCGGCTCGGTATTTTGTGCGCCATTGACCAGATTCTTGGTTGAACCTTCCGCTTTATTACAGGCACATTTATTACAGATGCCCATACGACAGCCATGGGTCGGTCGGATATTCTGTTGTTCCAGACTCACCAGAATCGACTGGCCTTTAGGAATCGTGACGATTTTTTTTGATTGAGTCAGGGTTACATTGACAAAACCGGTATCAGCTTCATCATTCAGACTCATGCTGAACGCTTCACTTTTGAACAGTTTCGCTGAAGCAAACAGTCGTTCTGCAGTCGCAACAAAACCTGATGGTCCACATGCATAGACTGTACTTTGTTCCAATGCTTGCAATTGGTCTAGATAAGATTCATCAAGACGCGGTGCAGCCGGTTGTTCCTGAGTTGCAAATACCTGATAAGAAAAGTTTGAAAACTTTTGTGCCAGCTCTTCAAAACGCGCAATGAAAGCAGCATCCTGGTTTTTCTTAACCCAGTACCATAAAGTTACTGGTGCAACCAGTTCAGCTTTATCTTTTAAAGCTTCCAGCATACTCAGCATTGGGGTGATACCACTACCCGCAGCAAGCAAAAGCAATGGGCTGTCCTGTTCTGGCAAAGTCATGTCACCGAAAGGCTGACCGAATTCAATGATATCGCCGACTTCAGCCTGTTCAGCAAACCAGGTAGTAACTTTACCCGCATTCACTTTTTTAACCGTCAATAAAATATGCTGCTGATCAATACGGGTCAGACTATAGCTACGTTCATAACGAATGCCGTTCACCACCACAAATACAGGATGATGCTGGCCCGCCTGACCGAACTGGAATAAATGATTGACACGAATCGTCAGGCTCAGCATATCCTGCGCAGCATGTTCTTTGCGCACAATCTTGCCTAAGGGCTGATTCATTGACCATAAAGGATTTAATTTCTGCATCCAGAAATTAATCGCATATGGATCAATCACACTCTCTTTCAGCGTATTTAATGGCGTTTTAAGCTTTTCGAGTACAGGCATCGTTTTAGACATCACCTTGGATTTTTAATTATTATACACTTGTATATATATTTGTATATACATTTGTATTGTTTCTAATCATTTCACAAGCTGGACTGCCTTCGTTATAATGTGTTAATGCCTTTTACTAATCACCTCATGAATGAGCCTTCAATGAAAATAAGCAGTGACGCGTCTTTACCATCGAAAAGCATTGATGAGCCCATTATTGTCCGTAGTGTGGGCCGTAAAGCGACCATTACCAAGGAAGAACTGTTCCAGGCTGCTTTAAACCTGATCGGACCACAAAAAAGTATTTCATCTTTAAGCTTGCGTGAAGTTGCTCGTGAGGCTGGAATTGCTCCGAACAGTTTTTATCGTCATTTTAAAGATATCGATGAACTGGCGATTGAGCTGATTGATCGTGCCGGGATTGTGCTGCGTCAGATTCTCAATGAATCTCGTCTAAAAGCATCGAAACAGAACAGTATTATTCGTAGCTCTGTTGAAGTCTTTATTGCTCAGCTGGATGCTGATGAAGGCAATTTAAGCCTGTTGTTACGTGAAGGCTATACTGGTTCAAAATCTTATAAACAGGCAGTCGAACGCCAATTGAATTATTTCCAGCAGGAGCTTCAGGAAGACCTGATCCGTCTGGAACGACTAAATAATAAAAAATTATTTCATCCCGAGATTGCGGCCAGAGCGATTACCCAACTGGTATTTAATATGGGTGCCAATGTGATCGATATGGCACCTGAAGACCGTAAGGAAATTGCGGAACAGACCATGATCATGATTCGCATGATTCTGGAAGGTGCCCGTCATCTGGATCAATCTCAGATCCGTTAAGCCAGCTGAAAAAAAAGACTCTTAGTGAGTCTTTTTTATTACCAAGATTAAAGCTTATTCAATCTGGCTTTAACATGGTTTGCCGTCATTTCCGGATGCTCTAGTGGAAACATATGTCCGCCCTGCACCACCGAATAATGAATTTGGTAAACCTTATGCATGCCTTGTGGTAAACCTTGCTGATAAAACTGGCTGCGCTCTGCTGTGATTAAATGTATCGGAACCTGGGGTGGTTTTCTTGGTGTACGCCACCACCAAGCCGGTACAGTCCGGAAAATTTCTGCCTCAATCTGTTTGGGAATGGCTAAAGTTACCCCTCCACGCTCTTGATCAGGCACAATCCCGCTTTCGATATAATCCTGAAAACATTGCTCATCAAAATGCTTAAACAGACGATTCGATCTCAGCGCTTCAACGGCGTCCTGTTTAGATGGCCAGTAATCTTTACGTTTTAGGGTAATACCTGCCGGAGTGAAACGGTCAATACTTTTTAAGTTGAGCTTTTTCACGACTTCAAACAGTGCACTGTTTTTACCAATCACGAAAGGTGGATCCATGATCACCAGTTTGGAAAATAAATCCGGACGTTGATAGGCTGCCATTAAAGTTATCAAACCACCAAATGAATGTCCCAGCCCAATCACCTTTTGATCCGGAGATTGCTGCTGGATATCCTGTATCACTTCATTTACTAGATAACGCCAGTCTTTGGTAATTGGATAGGCTGGATTCATCCCGATCAGCGGAATTGCCTTGACCTGATATTCATCCTGAAAATAATTTAAAAACTTGCGATAGCTTGCCGATGGAATGCCATTGGCATGAGTAAAATGCAAAACCTGTTTCATTATTTTCTTTGATCATTTCTTTATAAAGTCTGAAAGAAGCTTAATATTGAAATGCAAAATTCTACAGAACCAAATTCATCAATCTATGACCTTTAAGTCACTATGAACTCATGTCTGGATATAGATGATTATTTTTTGGAAATAGTCAGGTTTTGCATCGGCAAAAAAGTGGCTCCACAACTGGCTTTATCTCCAGCAATGATTACAGCCCTGCCTTTGACTATTGTAGATAAATCACTAGCAATAGCTGTCACGGTAGTTTGGCACTTGGGACAGTAATGCTTCATGCCATTCAGATGCACCGCCATGCCATTAATTAAAAAAGAGTTTTCACATTCAGTGACCATACCGCCATGGCTGGTTTTCGCGCCAACAGTAATCAGTGCTTTGGACATAGTATTTATTTCTTATTCTTAGAGGTGCTGATTTTAAACAATACAGAAAATATCAGCTAGCACAGCCCGACCAAAAGCTCAATCATGACTTTAATTCCAGCCATAAAAAAGCAGCCCGAAAGCTGCTTTCATAATTCATTAGATCTTATGGCTTAACCACGACCATTACTTGAATCGCTTCAGGTGTTACAGATAAACCTTCTAACAAACTCAAACCTTCTTTCTGCAATTTCTGTAAACGTGCGATTTCATCTTCACGGATACTTGGGTTGAACTGTTTTAAGTAAGTCAGACGGTCAATTTCATACTGCCATTTATTACCATATACTTCTTTAGCCTGCTGCTTGAAGTTTGGCAATGCTGAACGAGCCAATTCCAATGCTTGTTGATAACGCGCTTCAATTACTTCACGGCGCGCTTTCACTACCTGACGGCAGCTATTGCCATCTAAATGATGTAGATATGGTTTCAGGATTTCAGGCGCAATCTTCTGAGACAGATCCTGACCTTTTTCACTCAGCAATACACGGATCAGCTGCTGTGGCAAGCTTGACGGTAAGTTCAGTGCTTTTGGTGCAACCACATCAACCTTGAACCACACTTCCATCAATACAGAACCTTGTGGCAATGCTGCAGACTTTAAGACCGCAACGTTGGTACTACCAAAGCCCTGAGTATTGATCATTTCCATCACGCTTTCAGTGAATGGATGCTCTAAAGTTAGATATTGAGCATCTTCACGGATCTGAGCCTGGTCACGATAGAAGGTGGCTGTCATACCCTCTTCATCCAGGGTCAAACCTTGTACCTGCATCTGATCCGTTGGCTTGATGATCACCGTACCATTGCTTTGCTCATCAAAGTCGATATTGGTCGATGCCATAAAACGCTTCATGAACATTGGCAAGGTGGTATTGTCATCATAGTCTTCAAGCGCATTAACAATTTCCTGTGCCACGACGGGACGGCAAGAATTGTACTCAAGCAGACGGTCACGACCTTCCTGCAACTCGGCTTCAAGCGCTTCACGTTGTACGCTAACTTCTTCCAGCAGATCTTCAAATTCCTGACCTTTATCTGCCAGCAAGCAATCTTTCAGGGCAACAATAAAGTTTTCTTGCAGCGTTTGCGCCGTTGGAGAAATGTTGCTGAAAATATTCAGCGCTTCGTTATACCAACGGAACATACGCTCCTGCGCAGTACCCACCAGATAAGGCACATGAATCTGGATACGGTTTTCCTGACCGATACGATCCAGACGACCAATACGCTGTTCCAAAACATCCGGATTGGCCGGTAAGTCAAACAGGATCAAGTCTGATGCAAACTGAAAGTTACGGCCTTCTGAACCGATTTCAGAACATAACAGAATCTGTGCACCATAAGATTCTTCAGCAAAATAAGCTGCTGCCTGGTCACGTTCCAAAAGACTCATGCCTTCATGGAACATGGCAGTACGGATACCTGCATGCAGACGTAATACATTTTCCAGTGCTTCAACCACTGGACCACTACGGGCAATCAGTAATACTTTTTTGTGTTTCAGATCAGTACGCAGCTTTTCCATCAACCACATTACACGCGGATCGGTTTCCATCCACGAGCCATCAAGTTGAGATTCTTCCGGCCACATCTGTTCACGTAGTTTGCCATCTTTAGACCAGTTTTCTGGCGCTGGCAATGGTGCTGGCTGACAGTCACGACCCGGGAAGCCCTGAATCGCTTCACGTGTGTTACGAAACAGGATACGACCCGTACCATGACGGTCTAGCAATTCATGAATGGCACGGAAACGTTGCTCTGGGGTATCTTCAATCGCATGACCAAGCAGGCTTTCAATCGCAGTGAAATGCTCAGCTTCCAGTGGAAGGTCTGACATCAGTACTTCAGCGATTTTAGCGGTATGCTGATATTGCTCTTCTTCATCTAGGAAACGATCCAATGAACTGAAACGTTGCGGATCAAGTAAACGTAGACGTGCAAAGTGAGATTCTACACCGAGCTGTTCTGGTGTTGCAGTCAATAACAATACGCCCGGTGTTTTCTCTGCCAGCTCTTCGATCAGATCATAACGGTCATTGCCGCCTTCTTCCTCAGACCACATCAGGTGATGCGCTTCATCGACAACCAACAGGTCAAAGCCCGCTTCAATCGCCTGTTCGCGTAGATCTTCGTGATCCACCATCAAGTCCACAGAAGCGATAATGCGCTGCTCAGTCAGGAACGGATTTAGATCAGGATCATGCTCTTTGATCGATGCAGTACGAGCCAAATCAAATAGGGAGAATTCAAGATTGAAACGACGGCGCATCTCAATCATCCACTGATATTGCAGTGAATCCGGGACCAAGATCAGAATACGTTCAGAACGGCCAGTTTTAAGTTGCTGATGAATGATCAGACCTGCTTCGATGGTTTTACCCAAGCCTACTTCATCGGCCAGTAAAACACGCGGCGCGAAACGCTGACCGACTTCATGTGCGATATACAACTGGTGTGGAATCAGACCCACACGCGAACCGACCAAGCCACGCAATGGACTGGTTTGCATATTGGCTTGCATGAGCAAGGCTTCAATACGCAGGTCATACCACTCTTTATAGTCAATCTGGCTAGCCAGTAAACGATCTAAAGGTTTAGACAACTGGATCGTTGCACCTACACGGGTTTCATTTAAAGCTTTACGTTCTTCTGTACCATCTTCAAGAGTACGAACCACGTGATAACGCACTACACCATTGCGGTCTTCAACTGACTCAACGGTCCAGATCGTACCTTCCTGATCTTGCAGTTCGTCATTCGCATTGAATACGATACGAGATAAGGGTGCGTTACTGCGAGCATAGACGCGAGTTTCATCGCTTTTTGGGAATAAAATGCTGACCGATCGCTCATCAACATCAATGAGAACCCCTAAACCGAGTTCTGTTTCAGTATCTGATAACCAACGTTGACCAATAGCAAATTGCTGCAATTTTTCCACCTTTATCTTAAGTACAAGATTATGAATATCAGGCTCAATCACGAAACGTCATTTGAGCAAAATTTCACACCTTCAAGCAATGTATTTTGACATAAAGCCCACTAAAAAGTGAGCATAATTCACGTCGATTAAACAAGTATTTCCTAGAATTCAGCCGGACAATTAAATTCAATTAACTGTTGTGTTTTAGGATGATAAAAACTTAAACGCTCGGCATGTAAGCATAGACGCGGACTAAGCTGTTGCTGCTCTGGCGTTGCATACAAGGTATCGCCAATAATCGGATGCCCGAGATATTGCATATGTACACGGAGCTGATGTGAACGACCGGTAATCGGAGTCAGTTTCACCCGAGTCACAGCTTGCCTCTGAATTTCAAAATGTTCGATGGCCTGCCATTCTGTAATTGCCGGCTTATTATGATTCGGTTCAGCAATATGCAGTGGTGGACGGCTTGGATCGTAAATGACAGGCACATCAACTGTACCCTTGCCTTCTAATGTTCCAGCCACGATGGCTTGATAGGTTTTATCGGTTTGGCGTTCCTGGAACTGGCGGGAGATGGATTTTTGCCCTTCACGGCTTAAGGCAAATACTAAAATACCGGAAGTGTCTCGATCCAGACGATGGATCAGCAAAGTTTTAGGTTCTAATTTGATGAGGCGATTGATCAGGCAATCTTGTAAATCTTCTGTTTTACCGGGCACTGTGAGTAAGCCTGCAGGCTTATGGATGACCATAAAATCTTCATCACGATGTATCAGATGTTCGGTTAGAAAATTACTCAAAGTTCAATCCCACGCTGATCGCGAAAAACAAGGCGGCCATAATAGAAAGCTTGAGTGATAATTACAATGCGCATTTATGTAAATGGCGATGAAATTTCCGATTATTTTAAGAAAATTACCCAATTACCGATTATCGACGTGCAGATTGCATTACAAAGCTCGCTAAATCATGTAATGACGAGTGTTCCAGCACATCTTCATAACGCAGATCAGCACCATGCGCACGCCATGTGCCAACCAGACTGACTACTGCTACAGAGTCCAGTCCATACTGCTTTAAATCAGCATAAGGATCAATTTCCAGCGCATCCATATCCAGCTGTTCAGCTACTGCCAACATGATGCCTTTAGTTGACAATACATATTCTGACGGCGCACTTAAGTTCCATAATCGGGTCAGACTATAGCTGTTCATATGATGCAAAGCTTGTGCCGATATATTCTCAATCCACTGGATATGCTGTTCCTGACTAGGCATCAAAATTGCATCATTAATTATGCAAATTTGTTCTGTCACACTTTGCAGATGTGGCAAGATCTGTTTCAGCATCGGTGTGATTTGTCCGGCAAAAATCAGTTGTGGATGAGTTGAAGCATATTCTCCAAGTTGCTGCATACCTTGCATTAAATCATCGCCATACAAATCAACGATTGGAATATCGAGTGCTTTGGCTTTATTACTGATCTGGATCAGATGAGTTATCAGGTCGCTGTCTTGTATGCCCTGCTGCATACGCAAGTTTTGCAATCCGACTAAAACCAAAACAGATTCATTTGATGTAAGCTGCCATTTGGCTTGAGATGGCGCGAGTTGGATTTTTTTGGGCATGGGGTACAGCATGGGAGGCTCTTATAAATACAAAATAGCATGATGATTCATGCTATTTTAGTTTAGCATCGATTTGAAAAACACTTTGATTTTACAGACGTTTATTGTTCTATGTTATGCACCAATTAAAATGTCTATGCGATAAACCATTTAAAATGTCCTGTTTTTAACTGCAAGAGTCAAGCACAGGATTTAAATTTCTTTGTTCAATAACAGCTTTCTGAGCTTTACGACTC
>NZ_VOZV01000053.1:0-11886 GCF_013419565.1 Acinetobacter sp. YH12072
CCATTTCACTAAAAACTGCTCGAGGTACACCAACCAAGCGCTGGAATTCAGAATCTGAAAAACGATTTAATTTCTGATATTTCATGAAATCTATATTGAGGCAGTTTTTACTTTCGCAAGAGGTCTAATAAAGTGGCCATATTTTAAAATAAAAAATAATAGGAATTAGGTGTATAAGTCTTTTGCCAAAAACTTATATCGAACAACTTTTTAATATCGATATTAAAAAGTTATCAATGTTGAGGAATAATTCATTGGTAATTATTAATCATCCTACTTAATTTGATGAATACACGATTTGAGTCGTCTAATTCAAAAATTAGGGAAGGATTACCTATGAATATACTCATTACTGGTGGTACGGGTTTTATTGGAAAACAGATAGCTAGAAAAATCTTGGAATTAGGTACTATCACACTAGATGGGCAAACTGCTCAATCAGTAGAAAAAATCATATTATTTGATGCTTTTGCAGGAGAGGACATTCCTGAAGACCCGAAAATTCAAGTCGTGATTGGTGATATTACTGACAAAGAACAAGTATCTAAAATTACCAAAAATGTAGATGTCATTTGGCATCTGGCTGCAGTAGTCAGTTCAGCGGCAGAAGCTGATTTTGATTTAGGTATGGAAGTCAATTTATACGGTTTGTTGACCTTGCTTGAATCAGTAAGACAACACGGATCCAAACCTCGATTTATTTTTGCCAGCGGTTGTGCTGTATTTGGAGGTGCCCTGCCAGAAGTAGTCACAGATGACACCGTTGTCACGCCTAAATCATCCTATGGCATGCAAAAGGCAGTAGGCGAACTACTTGTTTCAGATTACTCACGTAAAGGCTTTATTGATGGACGAGTATTACGTCTACCAACAATTGTTGTTCGCCCTGGTAAACCCAATAAAGCTGCTTCAACATTTTTTAGCTCAATTATCCGTGAACCGCTTAAAGGTGAAACTGCGGTTTGTCCTGTTCAGGCGGATACACCAGTTTTTATTACCTCTCCGCGTCGTTGTGTTGACTCAATGATTCATGCAGCAGTCATTTCTCCCGACCGGTTATCCGATCAGCGCATTATTCCATTACCCGGTTTAACGGTTACTGTTCAGCAAATGCTGGCAGCTCTAGAAAAAGTTGCAGGAAAATCTGCAGTAGATCTTGTGAAATGGCAAGAAGATAAAACGATCCAACGCATTGTGCAAAGTTGGCCAGTAAAGGTTAAAGCTGAATACGCTGAATCACTTGGGTTCAAAGCTGATAAGAATTTTGAAAGCATCATCCAGGCACATATTGAAGATACCCAAGAATTAATAGCTGAGATAGCTAATTAAAGTGAGACAGTATTATGGAAGATATTCAAGCTAAATCTGCTCTGGAAGAGCAAACCATTAAACGTATTTCAAAAAGAATTATTCCTTTTCTTATTATTCTATTTGTAATGGCATTTTTAGATAGAACAAATATCGGCTTTGCCGCCTTGCATATGAATGATGCAATTGGAATCACTCAAACTATCTTCGGTTTAGGCGCTGGAATTTTTTTCCTTGGTTATTTTATTGCAGAAGTTCCAAGTAATGTACTTCTGCATCGTTTCGGTGCCAGAATCTGGATCGCACGTATCATGATTACATGGGGAATCATTGCTGCTTTAATGGGCCTGATTCAGAATGGAACCCAGTTTATCGTTCTTCGTTTTTTACTTGGTATTGCTGAAGCTGGCTTTTTTCCAGGCGTAATTTTCTATCTTACTTTATGGTTTCCAGCACGATATCGTGCGCGTGTATTTGCTACATTTTATTTAGGGTTGCCGATAGCCCAGATTGTTGGTGCACCTATTTCAGTTGGACTCATGCAATGGGGTGATACTATCGGTTATGAAGGCTGGCGCATGATGTATGTGCTTGAGGGTATTCCATCCATCATTCTAGGTATCATTTGCCTTAAATACTTAACCAATACACCCAAAGAAGCTCAATGGCTCACTGCTGATCAACGTCAATGGTTAATGAATACATTAGAAAAAGAAGAGCGTGAAAAAACTGAACATGCAGATGCCCATTTAAGTAAATCAACCATTATCAAACAAGTCTTTAAAAATCCATTGGTATGGGTTATGGCAATTGTTTATTTTGGGATTACGTCTGGATCGAATGCAATGTTCTTCTTCTTGCCAAGTGTGCTGGAGTCATTCCGGAATACGTTTGGGATGGAAATCAGCTTAATTCAGAATGGTCTTTTAACTGCAATTCCTTATGCATTTGCTGCTGTAGGCATGATTTTATGGAGCCGTCGCTCGGATCGTAAACAGGAGCGACATAAGCATGGTGCATGTGCAGCACTTATGGCAGCGAGTGCTATTGCAATCGCATTACTTGTGAACCAGCCATGGGCTATTATCGTCGGATTTATTTTCCTGGCAATTGGAGTATTTAGTGCAATCAATATTTTCTGGACGCTCCCAGGCCAAACATTAACAGGCGTAGGTGCTGCTGCTGGTATTGGACTAATTAACTCTGTAGGTAATTTAAGTGGATTTACAGGTCCATATTTAACTGGCTATCTATATACCACTACGGGTACTTATACCATTGCATTTCTAGTTATCGCTGGGTTTGTTGCTATTGGTGGGATCGGATTACTGGTGCTTGCCCATTTAAATGGCAAGCAGGTAGCAAAAGAGAAATTAAACCTCAAAGCCCAACCCAATCAAGGAGTATAAAACATGGCAAGGATTGGATTCGTGGGAACCGGTATTATGGGCACACCTATGGTTATGAATTTAATCAAAGGTGGTCACCAGGTTCAGGTTTGGAACAGAACCTTCTCTAAATTGAAAGGATTAGAAGAGGTAGGTGCAAAAGCCTGTCATCAGCTATCGGAAGTAGGTAAAGATGTTGATCTTCTGGTTGTAATGCTGAGTGATGGAAAAACCTGTGATGAAGTTCTGTTCCAGCAAGATGGAGCAGTCTCTGAATTAAAGAAAAATAGTATTGTGATTGTCATGAGTTCAATCCCGGTAAAAACTGCAAAACATCAGAATGAACGATGTTTATCTTTAGGATTAAGGTATCTGGATGCTCCGGTTTCAGGCGGAGAAAAAGGTGCAAAAGATGCAACTCTTGCCATTATGGTGGGGGGCGAAGAAGATACTTTTACTGAAGCCCAAGCAGTTCTCAATTGTATGGGTAGAGCAGTTCTGGTGGGCGCTGCCGGATGTGGAGAGCTAGCTAAACTGGTTAACCAGATGATTGTTGCGAGTACGATTGCCACTGTTGCAGAAGGACTGCTTTTCGCTCAGCAAGGAGGAGCAGATCCACAGAAAGTCAAACAAGCATTGACTGGGGGATTTGCTGATTCTCCTATTTTGCAACAGCATGGTGAACGTATATTAAGGCAAAACTTTAAACCGGGAGGGGCTGCGACAACGCAGTTAAAAGATACTCATACCGCTATAAATTATGCGCAGGAATTAAACCTAAAGTTGCCAGTAGCAGAATTGGTAAATCAGCTCTTTTCAGATATGGTCCATAATGGCGATGGAGCCTTAGACCATTCAGGATTAATTCGTGAAATAAAAAGGCTTAATAATATAGAGATATAGTTATACTTTTATAATATCTAAAACTGGCTCTTAAATAGCCAGTTTTTTATTTTAAATTTCTTTATTTTAACTATAAAAAATATATTCCATATTTTATATCTATTTCTAAATCATTGGTTTGATAAAAAATAATAATAGTGATACTGCAGGGTTATCACGTACTGGGAAAATGTAATTGGAAATTAAAAATCTATAGAACTATATTTTTCTATATTTTATTTAATAGAGGAACTTTCTACTAAATAAAATTATTCAGAATAAAAATGGAAGGAATTAACCATATTTAAATGGTTAATAAATAGGGAAATAGAATGAGTTTAAAAAAAGTTCATCGGCATTCATGGGTGTCGCTTGTAGTCTGTTGGCTAATCTGGCTGGTGATTGCCTATGACCGTGAATTGATTTTTCGTGCAGCCAATATGATTTGTGAAGAGTTCTCTCTTACACCCACAGAATGGGGCTATACCATTGCTGCTATTACAGTATCTCTAGCCTTACTTAGTATCCCTGTAAGTGCCTATTGTGATTTAAAAGCACCGGGCTGGAAACGTGCAATATTCCAGTGGCCTTTGATTGTCGGATTTACTTTTCTTTCCTTACTCTCTGGCATCATGTCATTCAGTAATACTTTTTATAAGTTTGTTCTCTTACGGATTCTGGTATCTATTGGTTGTGGTGTAGCTGAACCAATTGGGGTGAGTAATACTGCAGAATGGTGGCCTAAAGAGCACCGAGGTTTTGCAATCGGTGCCCATCATGCCGGTTATCCCGTTGGCGCAATGCTGAGTGGGGTAGTGATGGCGTCAATTATTTATTATTTCGGTCCTGAAAACTGGCGTTATGCATTTTATCTCGGCATCATGATCTCAGTGCCAGTATTAACATTCTGGGCTATTTACTCAAACAAGAAACGCTATGATGAATTTCATGATGCATGTATAGATCAAGGTTTTACTCCCCCTACAGAAAATCCATGTTTAGAAACTAAAGCTAAAAATCCAACTCAAGTGAAGAAGGGTGCTTTAAAAAAGACATTAAAGTCACGCGGTATTTTATTTACTGCTGGTAGTACATTGATTACTCATGTGGTTTATTTGGGCTTCCTGACTATTTTCCCAGCCTATCTCTACAATATTGTAGGAATGGATCTCGCCAAAGCTGCAGGTTTAAGTGCTGTATTTACGATTACAGGGATTATGGGGCAAATTTTCTGGCCATCTTTGTCCGATAAAATCGGGCGTCGTAAAACCCTCATTCTTTGTGGTATCTGGATGGCCGTTGGTATCGCCAGTTTCTGTTTAACCCAAGGAGTGGTTTCCGTCATTATTATTCAATTAATTTTTGGTTTTTCTGCTAATGCAATCTGGCCAATTTATTACGCTACGGCATCAGATTATGCGGAGCAGGATGCTATGGGGACGGCTAATAGTATTATTACTGTTGCACTGTATGTAGGTGGGGCTATTGCACCGATTCTGATGGGTTCATTGCTGACAAGTTTTGGTGGTTGGCATAATGCAACCGGTTATACCTTGTGCTTCATCTTAATGTCAGTCTGTGCACTGATTGGTGTGTTGCTGCAAGTTATCTTAGGTTATTTGGATAAGAAAGATCATTTAAAACCTGTTTAATTATTATAAATTTCAACTACGGAATATAAGAAAATTAAAGAAGAGATATATCATTAATGATATTTAGAGGGCTGTTCATTGGGATGAACAGCCTTTTTTGAAGAATAATTTATTTTCTTGACTAATCTTTGAACTAAACTAGATTCTGATCATGACCTAGAATATTCTGGTTTACATTATTCTCTAAAATAGAAAACAGTCGCTCTTGGGCTTCATCCGTGGCCCAAGCAATGTGCGCTGTGATCATAACATTTGGATGCTTGAGTTTTAACAAAGGATGATCTGCTGCAGGAGGTTCCTGATCCAGTACATCCGCGCCAAAACCTGCAATTTGTTGATTCGTTAATGCTTCTGCCACATCTTCACTATAAATCAAACCGCCACGGCCTACATTAATCAAGATACTGTCTTTTTTCATTTGACTGAGCACAGTACGATCAATCATATATCGTGTTTCGTCATTCAATTCACAGTGCAAGGACAGCACATCAGCAAGCTGTATTGCCTGTGAAAATGGAACATATCCTTCACGACAGGTCGTGGCATGCTTACGCTCACTAAAGATAACCTTCATTCCAAATGCTTGTGCTTTTTCTGCAAGCGACTGACCGATTTCGCCCTTACCTACAATGACCAGATTTTTATTTTTGAGTTCACGGATGGGCGCTGCAAGATAGAAAGATACTGGACTATTTGACCAGGTCCCATCTCGAACAGCCTTAACTTGGGAGTCGAAATTTTTGATCAGGTTCATCATCAGGACAAATGCATGTTCAGCCACTGCATCGCCAGCATAACCACGAATATTGCAGATTTTGATATTTCTAGACTTTAATAAATCGACATCTACATGATCGTAACCTGTGGAACAAAGTGCCAGTAATTTTAAGTTCGGATTATTGTTCAGAATCTGTTCATCAACTTTCAGGTCACTGATGATGAGCACATCCTGATCATGGATCTGATCATAAAACTGTTGCTGACTTAACTGCTCATATTCAGTGTATTCAACAGGGAAATTAAATTGAAATGCTTTATTCAGTAATACGCCTTTTTCAACACAGGTAACTTTTACGGTATTCATAAATCTTTAATATCTACATAGTGGTACTGCATATGACTTATTTTTTAATCAAATCATATGCCATTTTAGTATCCTCTAACTGCACCAGCGAGGCATGACGTGCAGAAAGAGGGTCTTTATTTTCAATTGCAGTTAAAATTGCTTTATGCCGAGGCAATGAATGGTTCTGTAAATTCGGTCTTAAACTGGTAACCTGGATTGACTGCTGCAAAGGTAAAACCAGCATTTTTGACATATATGCCAATAAATCATTATGAGTTGCTTTGGCAATTGAAAGATGAAAGTCAATATCCGGCTGGATAAACTCTTCAATACTTTCTGCCTGTTCCATCCCTGCATACGCTTTTTTAATGCGTGCTATATCTTCCTCTGTCGCCGTACTTGCTGCGATATAAGCCAATTCCGGTTCTAATACACGACGTACAGTAGATAAAGTTTTAAAAAATTCATTTTCAGGGGTGGATTGTATAAGCCAGTATAAAATATCCGGATCAAGTAAATGCCATTCATCTTTAGGGCGAACAACCGTACCAATTTTAGGTCGAGAATAGGTCAGACCTTTGGCATTCAGAACACGAATAGCTTCACGAAATACCGGTCGACTGACTTGAAATTCTTCACATAACTCTGCCTCTGAAGGCAATTTTGAATTTTCCGGTATTTCGCCAGATACTATTTTTAGACCTAATTGCTGAACAATAAGAGCATGTTGGCTTTTACTTGGAACAGGATTTTTATAGTCGGCATTACTCATATTTTACAATTGACCATTTATGATCTCATTATGGTATAGATGACCTTATGATTTCACAAGATCATCTAAATTTTAGGCACTTAATGTGAATGTCGGGGTACTTCAGAGCCTCGGCAACCTACCAGAAAATCAAAGTCACAGCCTTGATCTGCCTGAAGTACATGATCTACATAGAGCTGACGATAGCCCCCAATAAAGCTTGGTCTTGGTGGTTCTGGTAAATTAGCTAAACGTTGCTGCAATTCTTCATCAGAAATATCCAGGTGTAATTTTCCGGCATAAGCATCGAGTTCAATATAGTCACCATTTTGAACAGCGGCCAAAGGACCACAGGCCATAGCTTCTGGTGCAACATGCAAGACTACCGTGCCATATGCAGTACCACTCATTCGTGCATCAGAAATACGAACCATGTCGGTAATTCCTTTTGCCAGAATTTTTGGAGGTAATCCCATATTTCCGACTTCTGCCATGCCTGGATAACCTTTTGGACCGGCATTCTTGAGTACCAAGACACAGGTTTCGTCTACATCAAGATCTGGATCAACGATACGTGCCTTATAGTCATCAAAGTTTTCAAAGACTACAGCACGTCCACGATGTTTCATTAATTCCGGGGAGGCCGCAGACGGTTTCAATACAGCGCCTTTTGGTGCCAAATTACCTTTAAGAATACACATCCCACCATCATTACGAAGTGGGTTATCAATTTGACGAATCACTTCATCATTGTAGATAGGGGAGTTTTGGCAATTTTCCCAGATCGATTGACCATTGACGGTTAATGCTTGAGGATGGGGAAGTAGATTATTTTCACCCATACGACGTAATACTGCTGGCAATCCACCACTATAATAAAATTCTTCCATCAGGAAGCGCCCTGAGGGCTGCAAATCAACAATTGTGGGCATACCGCGACCCACACGGTTCCAGTCATCCAGTTCCAGATCAACCCCAATTCGGCCAGCAATTGCTTTCAGATGAATAACAGCATTGGTTGAACCGCCAATTGCAGCATTAACTTTGATAGCATTTTCAAAAGCTTCTTTAGTTAAAATTTTAGAAAGACGCAGATCTTCTTTCACCATATCTACAATACGCATACCAGATAAATGCGCCAATACATAACGGCGAGAATCTACCGCAGGGATTGCCGCATTATGGGGTAATGAGGTCCCTAAAGCTTCTGCCATACATGCCATTGTAGAAGCTGTGCCCATGGTATTACAGGTTCCTGCTGAACGTGACATACCAGATTCAGCTGATAAAAATTCATTTAAATCAATTTTTCCTGCTTTTAATTCCTCATGCATCTGCCAGACGATAGTACCCGCACCGATATCTTTACCCTTATGTTTGCCATTCAGCATAGGACCGCCTGTCACCACAATTGCAGGAACGTCACAACTTGCAGCACCCATGAGCAAAGCAGGAGTCGTTTTATCACAACCTGTTAACAAGACAACGCCGTCGATGGGATTACCACGAATTGCTTCCTCTACATCCATACTGGCTAAGTTACGGGTAAGCATCGCAGTAGGGCGTAAGTTAGATTCTCCATTGGAGAAAACCGGGAACTCAACCGGAAAGCCGCCAGCTTCTAAAACACCTTTTTTGACATGCTCAGCAATTTTACGGAAATGTGCATTACAAGGTGTGAGTTCTGACCAGGTATTACAAATACCAATAATTGGTCGTCCGTCAAACTCGTGATCTGGAATCCCCTGATTTTTCATCCAACTACGATACATAAATCCATTTTTATCGGTTGTCCCAAACCATGCAGCTGAGCGTAAAGGTTGTTTGTTAGACATTTCTATATCCCTATATAGTATTACTATTTAAAACATTAAAATTAAAATACAATAAAAAAAATAGTTTTAAAAGGGTTTACAACTTAAATAGTAATACTATATTTTGTCCTTACAGATTTCTCCCTAAGCATGAAGCTAAAACTAAAAATGGAAATATGGAGTCGAAGATGGATTTCGAGAAGGATGTCATCAGGAAGGTAACATTTAAGTTAATACCCGCTTTAGTGATCTTATATTTAGTTGCTTATATTGATCGTGCTGCAGTCGGTTTTGCCCATTTACATATGGGTGCTGATGTAGGAATAGGTGATGCGGCGTATGGATTAGGTGCAGGCTTATTCTTTATTGGTTATTTTCTATTCGAGGTGCCGAGTAATTTATTATTAGACAAATTTGGTGCCAGAAAGTGGTTCGCACGAATTCTGCTGACATGGGGTTTAATCACCATGGCCATGGCACTCATTCAAGGACCACACAGTTTTTATATTCTCAGGTTTTTACTTGGTGTAGCTGAAGCAGGTTTCTTCCCAGGAGTATTGTATCTGATTACCCAATGGTATCCAGTGCGTCATCGTGGAAAAATCATGGGGATGTTTATCCTGTCGCAACCGATTGCCATGATGGTAGCAGGGCCTTTAGCAGGTACATTATTGGGGATGGACGGTATCGCCAATATGCATGGCTGGCAGTGGTTGTTTGTAATGGTCGGGTTACCAGCAGTATTACTGTCTTTACCTACCTTGCTTTATCTTCCAGATAATATCAGCGCTGTAAAATGGCTGAGTAATGAACAAAAGAACTGGCTTAAAAATGAATTAGTTAAAGATGAAGCTGAATATGATCAAACACGTCATGGAAATCCACTTCATGCTTTAAAAGACAAGCGTGTATTAACTCTAGCTTTATATTACCTGCCGGTTACTTTAAGTATTTATGGACTAAACCTCTGGTTACCTACCATTATTAAACAGTTTAGTGGTGGTTCAGATCTACAAGTAGGCTTTCTCTCTAGTATTCCTTATGTCTTCGGGATTATTGGTCTGCTTATTATCCCTCGCAGTACAGATAAATTAAATGACCGTTATGGGCATCTTAGCTTCCTATATGCCTTAGGCGCCTGTGGCATGTTCTTTAGCGCTTGGTTGACTTCGCCTGTAATGCAGCTCATTGCACTTTCTGTTGTAGCGTTCGCTCTATTTTCAACCACGGCTGTGTTCTGGACACTTCCTGGGCGCTTCTTGACAGGTGCCAGTGCAGCAGCAGGGATTGCTCTTATTAACTCTGTTGGAAACCTAGGCGGTTATATCGGCCCGTTTGGTATCGGTTTATTAAAACAATATACCGGCAATATGGCTTCAGGTTTGTACTTTCTAACAATAGTCATGATTTTTGGTTTGATTTTGACATATTTCGTTTATACAAAATTTGAAACCAAGAAATCTAAAACAATGAACATTAATGAAAATGCTAAAGGATAGCAGCATGAATATTATTCAGTTTGAAGATCATTCTAATCAACGTGCGATAGGTATCGTAGAAAACAATCAGGTACTAAAGGTTAAGGAAATAACTACAGTTCGTGAGCTTGCACTCTTAGCTATTGAAAATGATCTTTCACTCGAAAAACAAGTTGAGGCATTAGGTTTTGCAGAACAACGTTATAACTATGTCGAGTTATTAAATAATCACAAAGTATTGCCTCCTTTAGATCATCCTGATGCTGCGCACTGTTTTATCTCAGGAACAGGTTTAACTCATTTAGGATCAGCATCTACGCGCGACAAAATGCATCAGCAGAATCTGAATGATCCAGCGTCTATGACGGATACTATGCGCATGTTCCAGTGGGGAGTAGAAAAAGGTAAACCTGAAGCAGGTCAGGTAGGTGCACAACCAGAATGGTTCTATAAAGGAGATGGCTCAATCGTTGTACGTCCTGGTACAGAATTACCACTGCCTCCTTTTGCCGAGGATGGGGGTGAAGAGCCAGAAATAGCCGGTTTATATGTAATCGGTCCAGATTTAAAACCGTACCGTCTCGGTTTTGCACTAGGCAATGAATACTCAGACCATATTATGGAGCGCCGTAACTATTTATATCTTGCGCATTCAAAATTACGGTTCTGCAGTTATGGTCCGGAATTAAGAACAGGCGATCTGCCTAAGCACCTGGTAGGTAAAAGTCGTTTAAAACGTAATGGGGAAGTGATTTGGGAAAAAGAGTTTCTTTCAGGTGAAGACAATATGTGTCATAGCCTGAGTAATCTTGAATATCACCATTTCAAATACCATCAGTTCCTCAAACCAGGGGATGTTCATATTCATTATTTCGGAACAGCCACACTGTCTTTTGCAGACGGTATGAAAGCTGAAATTGGTGATGAATTTGAAATTGAAATGAAAGAATTTGGACAACCCTTAGTTAATAGATTGGCACCAACTCAACCTGAATTACCAATTGGCTCAGTTATAACTCTTTAAGGATCTTAGATATGAATTTTGGACACAACTTTATAGCAGGTAGTCGTAGTGCTGAAGGCGATAAAATCCTTAAAAGCCTGAATGCCAGCACCGGTGAGGCACTGGGTTTCGATTTTCATCAGGCCACCGAACAGGAAGTCAACCGTGCAGTGGAAGCTGCCCATACTGCATTTAAAACCTACCGACATACTTCTCCTGAACAGCGGGCTCTATTCTTAGAATCCATCGCAGATGAACTCGATGCTTTGGGTGAAGACTTCCTCAATACGATTTCTCAAGAAACGGCTTTACCTATTGCTCGTCTGCAAGGTGAACGCGGCCGTACCAGCGGGCAAATGCGCCTGTTCGCGAAAGTATTACGTCGCGGTGATTTCCTGGGTGCACGAATTGATACCGCACTACCAGACCGTCAACCTTTACCACGACCAGACTTACGTCAGATTAAAATCGGTGTAGGGCCAGTTGCCGTTTTTGGGGCAAGTAACTTCCCTTTAGCATTCTCGACCGCCGGTGGTGATACCGC
>NZ_VOZV01000054.1:0-10560 GCF_013419565.1 Acinetobacter sp. YH12072
GAAAGTTGGGTGTATTTCTTCATTGTGTGCTTTCCAATTGCGAGTTGAAAAAGTCTAATGATTCTATGAATACACCTAACTTTTTCAACTAATTACAAATGTGTTGCACTTGGGATTTGAATCTGCGCTGCAAAAAAAGTAAGTTTTCCCCTTAAATTCCTCATGGTATTTCGATTCTTCAGTGACGGTCATACCACAGACTGGGTCTTTCAGTACGTCTGTTGTAGCCTGTGCCATATGGTCCTGGTTATGATTTTTTTGATCTGACATAAATAATTCTCTTATGGTAAAGTGGTTTTATGGCCGAATTTTGGAATAAATCTCGGAGTCTGTTGAGCATAGCTGTCATAGACAGCGCCAAACTGTTTACTCATTTCAGCCTCTTCCTTAATTGCCAAGCGGCTGTACATTAAGAGTAGGATTGGAAACATAATCAGTGTCAGTAAAGTTGGCCATTGCAATAAAAAACCCAGCAAGATCATCACAAAAGCCACGTATTGTGGGTGACGTATACGTGCATAAGGGCCTGTGATCGCTAAAGAATGCTGACGTTGCGCGTTGTACAGCACGTGCCATGACGTTGATAACAGGTAAAATCCATAGCCCAAGAAAACGTAACTGGCGATATGCAAAATGCCAAAATGTGGATCACCTTTTTCACCTAATAGCGTTGACCACAAGTGACCTGCATTATGAGAAAGTAAGTCAAGTTGAGGGAAGCGAGTTTGAAGCCAACCAGATAACAGGTAAATGGTTAAAGGAAAACCATACATTTCGACAAATAGAGCAATGATAAAAGCCGAAAAGGCCCCAAATGTACGCCAATCGCGCGCAGTGGAAGGTCTAAAAAAACTGAAAGCGAACATGATAAAAACTGCTGAGTTAATGATAACCAGCGTCCATAAACCATAAGCCGATTCCGCATGATTCATGAGGGGTCTCCTGGTTCGCGTGATTTTTTATTATCTGATGTGTCTGGATTTTTCTGTTGATGATGGTGATGTCCATGACCACCATGCATAAAAATATGCATGAGTGGGCATGCTAAAAGGAGTAAAAAGGGTAAAACACCAACGACATGGGCCAAATGCTCGGTTAAGAGAAAATAGGCTGCCACACCACCAATCACGAATAGGCCGATGGCATAACGTGTAGACCAAAAGTTAGGTACTGAATTATGTTCTTGAGGTTGATGGTTCATGGTGCTTCCCTCTCTAATTCATGGGTAATTATTTAGTTGTGGAGGGAGGCATACAGTCCATCATCATCTGCATCATGGATTGCATCATGTCCATACGTTTTTCCATCATTTGCTGACGGTCAGCCATATTGGCATTCATGCTTTGGCTACCCATCTGTTTCATCATGCTTATACCTCCTTGCATGAGTTTCATGTGCTCAGCCATAAGTTTCTGACGTTCTTGCGGGTTTTTTGCAGCCATCATCTTTTCATGCATGGCTTGCATCGCTTTCATGTGTTGGTCCATTGCAGCCATTTTGTCTGGAGTCATCGTGCCAGTAGCTGTCTTTTTAACAGTGACTGTGGATGGAGGAGTATTTTCTGGGTGATGAGTTTTATGCTCTTCAGGATTTTGGGCTAATGCACCTAGAGCGGCAGTGGTTATACAAAGTGCGAGTAAAGTTTGGCGGATATAAGTCATGGTATTTTCCTTCCATCAGTTGATCAGCCGATACAACCTTTAAATGAATGAAGCAAACAAATAGAGAGAGGTAGTTTTCATTTATTTGCTCCACTCATTCTTTTGATGAAGTTGATCGCTGGTTATGCCACCGGTGTTTTACTTAGGTGGTAGCTGGTTATAGTCAATTTTTTTATTTCTATTGAATAATTTTATCACTTGAGTCTATTGATTTTTAAAAATGACAAAAATGTAATTTTGAAGTCATCGCTCTGTTTCTGTCTCTCACTAATAATTGAAATATAAGAGGAGATGATGTGGTCTCATTAAATATAGATTTTATAAAGTCATCTCTAATGAACTAACGAATCAAGAGGAAACGTAAATGAAATTATTTCAAAATAAAATGACTGCTCTACGTAATGTTGTAGTAGCTGCAACGATGATTGTGGCTACTACAACTACGTTCGCTCATGTGAGTTTAGTGAGTGCGATTCCTGCGGAAAATGCATCTATCCTTAGTCAACCAAAGAACTTGACCCTTAACTTTGGTGCAGAGGTTATGTTGATGAATATTAAGTTACTGGATGCTCAGCGAAGAGATGTTCCTTTAAAATATAAAGTTACTCATGACTTAAAGAAATCCTTTGATGTCGCTCTTCCGAAACTGAAAAAAGGTAAATATACCGTTGTCTGGACAACAATGGGGAAAGATGGTCACAACATGAATGGTGAATATAGTTTCACTATCAAATCAACTAAATAAGAATTGATTACCTTTCAACATGTCAGTGAGGTGCTGGCATGTTGTTCTAGAATGGACAAAAATAATGATTTCTGAATATTGGATGTGGGCCACTTGGTTAACTAAGGTTATTTTATATTTAAGTGTAGCTTTTGTCGTTGGTGGAGCCTTTTGCTATTTTTTACTTAGACAATATCTTGAACTAAAAGAATCGATTCTTAAATATATTACAATTGGCGCTGGATTAGGCCTAATTTCCAGTACCTTGGGATTTTTTATTCTGATTGGTAGTTTTGCCAATACTGGTATTACAGGTATGGTGGACCCCACGTATATTAATATATTGGTTAATACTCCGACGGGGTATATATACGTTCTTCGTTCTATTAGTTTTGCTCTTTTACTTCTTCTCATGGTGGTTAAACTTAACAGGAACAAAGGTCATTTTTCTATAATTGAAAGTTCAATATTTTGTGTTTTACTTCTCCCGATTATTTTTAGTTTTTCCCAGCTCGGACATGTCGCTAATTTAACCTTACTTGCTCAAATTTTATTATCAATCCATATTCTAGTTATGTCGTTATGGATGGGGTCTTTATATCCGTTATGGAAAACCAGCCGGGAAATAAGTGGTTTACCTTTAAAAGATCGCATGCATGTATTTGGACGTATTGCTGCTTTCATTGTTGGGATATTAATCGCCTGTGGCGCTAGTGTAGCTCTTCTTTTAATTAAAGATTTTAATACCTTAATCAATACTGCATATGGCTATGGTTTCATGGTTAAAATGTTTTTTGTTATAGGTATTCTACTTTTAGCTGCCTTCAACAAATGGTATTTCACCCCGCGTCTTCAACATCCTAAATTCGCTAAACACCTTAGTCATGCCATTTTATTTGAGATGTTATTAGGTCTATCAATTCTATTAACAACAGGCTATATAACCACTGTCGTGGGTATTGAATAAGAGAATTTCAAAATAAGGGAATTGAGGAAATTTAACATTACTGCATTTATCTTTTGTAGCTGAGCAATAAAGTTTCTACTGGACTGCCAACTTACGACAATCAGAACAGTAAAATCGCATCATGAGGCATTATACATAAAGGTAGTCACCGGTTTTTAGCTTATCTTCAACCCATAACGGTCTCATCTATTCAGTTCACTACCATTGATTGAAATAACTAATCTTATAAATTTCAGAGTGATCGTAGATGACAAAAATGTCATTTTAAAGTCACATTAATGTTGGTTAAGTACTTTTACTGTAGTCATTAGAACACTCTTCTTTGGAATACTCTGAAGAAAACTGTAAGGTTGTACACAGACCAAGTTACAGCGAGTAACTGATTCAGAAAAAGGCTGGTTGTATGGTGAAAGTTTAGAGTTACTGTTCTAATGTTTTAAACAAATGTTTTGTTAAAAAGGAGCAACATATGAAATTTCACATCGCTAATATGACTTGTGGTGGTTGTGCACGCGGCATTACTACCGCAATTAAAGAGCTCGACTCGAATGCCTCACTCGATATTGATTTACAAAACCGTATTGTTGAAATCAACACAACGGTGAGTCAGGATCAAGTCATTGCCACTCTCAGTGAGCGTGGATTTACAGCTGATCCTGCTTAATCTCTGTTAGAGTAACAGTGGGAATTCCTTACCACTTTTACTCTCTCTTATTTTCCTCATCGTACAGATAAAACCTGTACTTGCTTGAAATAAAAGTAATCCCTGAATTCCCCCTAATCTTGGTTCGAGCTGATCTTCGCATATAGAACTCAGCATATCTAAATGATAGAGATCGTATATGAGTACCGAAATGACTGATACGCCACACTACAGTGAAACATTAGAGATTGAGGGGATGACATGTGCTTCTTGTGTAGGCCGTGTGGAAAAAGCTTTAAAATCTGTTGAGGGTGTTGAATCGGCTCATGTAAATCTGGCTACCGAAAAAGCAGTCATTTATGCGCATCAACCACTTGATCGCGCTACTTTAATTAAAGCCGTAGAAAAAGCAGGCTACGAAGTGGAAGCGCTGCAACCAATAGAGCTTACGATTGAGGGTATGTCATGTGCTTCTTGTGTAGGTCGAGTAGAAAAGGCCTTAAAATCTGTTGAGGGTGTGGAATCAGCTCATGTAAATCTGGCTACTGAAAAAGCGACTATTCAGGCAAGCTCATCTGTCACTCGTGACTCGTTAATTCAGGCTGTTACCAAAGCAGGGTTTGAAGCAAAGTCAGTTCATCAAACTACGGAAAGCTTTCAAGATAAAAAAAATATTGAATTAGAAAAACTTAAAAAAGATTTAATTTTGTCAGTCTTATTGACTCTACCCGTTTTTATTTTAGAAATGGGATCACACCTGATTCCCGCCTTTCATACGTTTATGATGGATAACATTGGCCAACAAAATAGCTGGTTAATGCAATTTTTCTTGACCACAGTAGCATTAATTTTTCCAGGCCGACGCTTCTTTAAAAAGGGCATCCCAAGTTTATTCCGCTTAGCACCAGACATGAATTCCTTGGTGGCTGTAGGAACATTGGCTGCTTATCTTTATTCAGTGGTTGCTACTTTCTTTCCAAGTGTCCTGCCACAAGGCACGGTCAATGTTTATTATGAAGCTGCAGCGGTTATTATCACTTTAATTCTATTAGGTAGATTTTTTGAAGCCAAGGCAAAAGGCCGAACGTCTTTAGCAATTCAACATCTAGTTGGAATGCAGCCTAAAGTTGCCAGAATACAGCTCAATAATCAGGTGATAGAAGTTCCGATTGCCGAAGTTCAAACAGGAACGATTGTAGAGATTAGACCAGGCGAGCGTATCCCTGTCGATGGTGAAGTTATTCACGGCCAAAGTTTTATTGATGAATCCATGATTACTGGCGAGCCTATGCCCGTTGAAAAAACGATAGGCTCTACTGTGGTAGGAGGAACAATTAACCAAAGTGGCAGCTTAAATATCAAAGCCACCTCTGTTGGTAGTTCATCAGTGCTTTCTCAAATCATCCGAATGGTTGAACAGGCACAGGGTTCCAAGCTGCCTATTCAAGCATTGGTTGATAAAATTACCATGTGGTTTGTACCTGTAGTAATGGGTCTCTCTCTTTTAACTTTTATTACTTGGTTTATCTTCGGCCCTGAGCCAGCCCTAACGTTTAGCTTAGTTAATGCAGTTGCGGTACTCATTATTGCATGTCCTTGTGCAATGGGACTTGCAACGCCTACATCAATCATGGTGGGAACTGGGCGTGGTGCTGAAATGGGTGTTTTATTCCGTAAAGGGGAAGCTTTGCAGCTGCTCAAAGAAACTAAAGTGGTTGCTGTTGATAAAACAGGGACCCTGACTGAAGGGAAACCAATTTTAACCGATCTGCATGTCTTAGAAGGGTTTGAATACAATGCCGTACTTTCACTTATGGCAGCCGTTGAATCAAAGTCTGAGCATCCTATTGCTCGAGCAATTGTACAAGCC
Source organism: Acinetobacter sp. YH12072 (assembly GCF_013419565.1). Taxonomy (NCBI): domain Bacteria; kingdom Pseudomonadati; phylum Pseudomonadota; class Gammaproteobacteria; order Moraxellales; family Moraxellaceae; genus Acinetobacter; species Acinetobacter sp. YH12072. Next base: position 5,866 of record NZ_VOZV01000054.1, read on the forward strand.
GCTATAGATAAGGAATTAATCCTGTCTCCTGTTGCTGATTTCAAGTCAGTCACGGGCTATGGAATAGAAGCAACGGTGTCTGAACATTTGGTTCATATTGGTGCAGATCGATATATGGAAAAACTAGGTTTGAATCCTAATGTTTTTTCTCAATTTTCGGATCGTTTGGGAGAAGAAGGAAAAACCCCTCTCTATGTTGCGATTGACCAGAAACTTGCTGCCATTATTGCTGTAGCAGATCCAATTAAAGAATCAACATTTGCTGCAATTGAAGCGTTACATCAGTTAGGTTTAAAGGTTGCCATGATTACAGGTGATAACCGTCATACAGCTCAAGCGATTGCAAAAAAACTAGGTATTGATGAGGTTATTGCAGAAGTCTTACCTGAAGGTAAAATAGAGGCCGTTAAAAAATTAAAAAATCAATATGGTAAACTCGCATATGTTGGAGATGGCATTAATGATGCCCCTGCACTTGCAGAAGCAGATATTGGTTTAGCAATAGGTACAGGTACAGACGTAGCTATTGAAGCTGCTGATGTGGTTTTGATGTCTGGCAACCTGAAAGGAGTGCCAAATGCTATCGCTTTAAGCAAAGCGACTATAACCAATATTCGTGAAAATTTATTTTGGGCATTTGTTTACAATGCAGCTCTGATTCCTATTGCAGCAGGTGTACTTTATCCGCAATTTGGACTGCTACTTTCTCCTGTATTTGCTGCTGGTGCAATGGCTCTCTCGTCAATATTTGTACTAGGAAATGCTTTACGATTAAAACGTTTTAAAGCCCCCCTTGCAATTATTTAACCATTTTTTATATACATTTAAAGTTTTGTTGGCTTTACTTTATATATTTGGAAATGGTCTAAGCCATGTTGGCTTTTATTAAATATCATACAGTTGATATTCTAATTATTTGAGAGGGATTAAGATGAAAAGAATTTTATTAATATGCTTTATAGGCATGTCATTTACCTATGCGAATGCTCATTCTGGGGGAACGAACTTACAGGGTTGTCATACCAACAGTAAAACTGGTGATTACCACTGTCATTAATAGGTGCGCACACAGTTTTTTTATTTAAAAGACTGTGCTTTAAAGTTATAAGTAGCGTTTAACTAAAGCTAAAAATTCATTTAGTTCTTTTTCCTTTATTTTCTCAGTATCACCGAGTACATGTTCTCTAAGATGAAGTTCTATTAACTCATTCATTAAGCCATTTATCGCACCTTTAATTGCTGCAACTTGCTGTAATACCTCAATACAAGAATTTTCAGAATTTAAAATATTCTGTTCAAGGGCATTAGTTTGACCTTGAATTCGTCTAATCCGATTTAAAATTTTTTTGTTCTGATTTAAGTGAGACATACTATTCAACCTCAAGAACATATACTATGGGGGAGTATTAATTGTGGTGCAATAAAATGTAATATCTAAATAATGTTAAAAGTGACCATTCGCATCAATTTGACGAAGGAAATCCTTTAGCACAAAAGAAAATTTTAATCGCAACCATCCTCACTGGTGTAATGATGGTGTTTGAAATTTTTGGAGGATGGTTCTTTAATTCCATGGCTTTATTGGCTGATGGATGGCATATGAGTTCTCATATGTTGGCATTGGGCTTAGCTTATTTTGCCTATAAAATGGCTCGAAAATATGCTCGTGATCAGAGATTCTGTTTCGGTACATGGAAGATAGAAATCTTAGCTGGATATTCGAGTGCCATTTTATTGATGGTTGTTGCTGTATTCATGGGTGTTCAATCGATAGAACGTTTATTCAATCCTGTGAATATTCACTACAACGAGGCAATTTCAATTGCGATTGTTGGCTTGATCGTTAATTTTATTTGTGCCTGGTTACTACGTGAAAATGGTCACCACCACCATCATCATCACTCTCATGATGACCATGACCACCACCACGATCATCATCACTCTCATGATGACCATGACTTAAACCAGAAAGCCGCTTTTCTTCATGTAGTAGCAGATGCAGTAACTTCTGTATTAGCGATTATTGCACTTTTCGCAGGGAAGTATTTTGGATGGGATTTTTTAGATGCAATTCTAGGGATCGTAGGTGCAGTGCTTGTAGCACAATGGTCTTGGGGATTGATTAGAGAAACAGGTAAAACATTGCTTGATGCAGAGATGGAACATCCTGTAGTAAAGGAGATTCAGGAAGTTGTAGAGGAATTAGATAACCAAATTATGATTACTGATCTGCATGTCTGGAAAGTAGGTAGAAGTAAATTTTCATGTATTTTATCCCTAAATACAGTTAATGACTCCTTAACAGCAGAGGTAGTTCGTAAAGCTTTGTCAATTCATGAAGAGATTGTTCATATTTCTGTTGAAATTAACAAGAATTTCCATGTTGTTTAAATTAATATTTATTCCTTTTAAACTTTATCAGTCTATTTATGTAAATCTTAGATTAGAATTTGTTTGTTGTAGAGCGTCGGGGCGCCTCGGCAATTCTGCGTGTTGAAATAGAAAGGAAAATTCATTACTTTAAAGCGCAAAGCGTGTTGCAGATGCAGCTCTTATTCCGAGGAATTTTACACTGGTATCGCCCGCCGATAGAAACACCAGATCCGGCAGTCAGGACGTAAATAACCATTCCTCCAGTTTAAATAAAAAAACCTGCAGATTCGATGCAGGTTTTTTTTAGAGATAATCAATCGCGTCTTATTTGGCTTTACGCTCTTTCTCGATCAGGTAATTCACCACCTGAATGACTTTGGCATCATTACCCTGCACAATATATTTACCATTCACGGTCACTGCCGGAACACCACTTAACTGATACTGAGCAGCCAGATTTTTGGCTTGGGCAATTTTCGAAGTGATCGGGAAAGATTTATAAGTGCTGTTAAATTTCGCTTCAGGAATACCATAGCGGGTATAGAACTTGGCCAATTGCGCCTGTTCTAAAATTGGACGTTGCTTATCATGAATATCATGGAATAATTGTAAATGTGCTTTTTGACGCACACCCAATGCTTCAGACACATAATAAGCACGCGCTGCCTGCTCCCAGAGTGGATTCATTGCAGCCGGCGTACGTACAAAACGTACATCTTTTGGTAATTTTTTCAACCAGCCCTGCATATGTGGTTCAAGCGCGAAACAGTGACCACAGCCGTACCAGAAGAATTCACGTACCTCAATTCTGCCCGGTTTTTCGACTTTGACTGGTTTTGCAACCACCTGATAGTCCTGACCTGCCACAAAATTGGCCATAGCATTGCCTGAAAAGGCCAAAACAGATGCGGCAACAGCTCCTAAAAGGAATTTTTTCATTGGGATTATCGTCCTCTAAATCATTATGCTTAGTGTATGGGTTCACTATAAATCAATTATGCCGGTTCCGTTTTCATGCTGCGAACTTTTGTGCTATCAGAACCGCTACATTAAAGTATGCGACTGATTTTAAGTCAGTTAATATGGCCATTCGACCGCTATGTGTTTTTAGATAATCACAAAAGTTAAACTTTGAGTAATAAAAACGGTTATAATTTCTACGATTAAAACGTAGTGGTCAAACCTACAGTAAATATTAGCTTCTTACTATTCTCTTCAGTAACAGCCGCGTGGCTCTGAGAATGATCTTCTGACATACAATAGTTTCCTTATTCTATTTACGATTAGCTGAGAGACTTGAGTAAGCCTCAATATTTCTGCTAAAAATTGCTTACTATAATTGGTCAAGAAGCTTTCTTTTCATTTATCCACCGGGACAATATTGGTAATAAAACCAACATAAGAAGGGTTGATGAGATAATTCCTCCAATAACCACATTTGCTAGTGGGCACTTTACTTTTTTCTCCAATTCCAATGCCTCCCTAACTAATTAGAGAGTTTTAAGCATTATTACATGAATCTTTCCAGTACTATTGTTGCAAATATACTAAGTTGCATATTTATTCCTGCCTATGTATAGGAGCATATGTAACCCTAAAGTTTAAAATAGTCTTTTCGGATTATTTAAAAATTTGAAAATGGTAAAGAATAAATTAAAAAAAATAAATATATTTATCATTCGATTTAAAAAAATTAATTAATCTTAGTTACACCATACTAAAAATAACTAATTTTTAGTTTTCCTAGTTATATGTGCTTCATTATAATTTTGAATTAATTCTCTTCACACCCTTTGCTTTTTTCATTGTTAATTATTTCTAAATTTTTCTCTAAGAAACGAAGTCCCCCATCAGCAAAACTACTGGTTGAAAAAACTATAGTAAAAATAACTAAAACAATCTTCATATATATATTATTGAATCTAATCATATCTTGGACCAAAAAATAATTTCTTCATATACTAATTCCTAGATATATACACCTAAATGACAACCAAATTACAAATTTGTAATTTTGTTAAGGTTTGTCCTAAAAAAAATAAATTAATACTATTTTAACAAAGATAAGTCGTTGCTGAAAAATTTGAATTGTAAGGGATTTAATTAGGCACTGTTGCAAATAGAGATTTGAGTCGATGATGTTCCCTTTAAAAAGTACTTAGAGACCGAAAACCCTGTTGATTAGACACACTTCACCTGAGGCTGACCATAATAAAATGACGATGCTTGTCCTTTACGTAGTGCACGCATGACTTCAATACCTTTAATTGTGGCATAAGCCGTCTTCATAGATTTGAATCCTAATGTGGCCCTGATGATCCG
>NZ_VOZV01000055.1:0-10100 GCF_013419565.1 Acinetobacter sp. YH12072
GTCAGTGATTCACAGGTGCTTGGTGATTTACTTAATCAGATTCCACAAGATGAGCGGATTGACTCTGTTTATACCGATGGAGCTTATGACACCAAGCAATGCCGTCAGGTCATTGCAGATCGGCAAGCGCATGCGGTGATTCCACCTAGAAAAAATGCGAAACCATGGAAAGATACAAAGAGTAGCTCGCTAGAACGAAATGAATTACTTCGAACAGTTAAACGTTTAGGCAGGACACTATGGAAAAAATGGTCAGGCTATCATCGGCGAAGTTTGGTAGAAACCAAGATGCATTGCATTAAATTATTGGGCGATAAACTGAGTGCAAGGAGCTTTCAAAGCCAAGTCAATGAGATTCATACATGTGTGGCAGTCCTCAATAAATTCACTGAATTAGGTCAACCACTTACCCAAGTTATGCCTTAGATTTGGCTCGATTATGGGCGCTTTGCATTTCAAATCTTTGTGCAACAAAGCCCAATTAACATAATACGGATTATGCGAAACGTAGATCCACGTGTTTACACTTTTTGACTTATGACACCCATTATTTAAAATAATGGGTGTTACTCTGTTGAGTTTTCAGAATTCAGTAGAATACATTTACCATCAATTTTACCAACTAAACTTATAGGCTTGGATGTTTCTACATCATCAAAAGATATCTCAACTAATAGATTTTGATCTTCGAAAGATTCTAATTCTTCAATTAATTGCTTGATAGTTTTACCACGTGTGACCCATTCTGGATTTTTAGTCATATTATTTCCAGCTATTAAATATTTCTAAAATTAACATAATACACCTTATACGAATTCCCAGAGCATGGCTTTCAGCCATGCTTTTGTTTATCAAAATAGTATAGATATATGAATTTTAAGATAAAGAAAAAGCCTTATAGTCTCTCCCGGAACTATAAGGCTTATAAATCGCTGTAATTTTTTTCTTAATTACCTACTTTTTTCCTCTATAGGTTATGAATATATTTTACCGATAGGGAAAAAACAAAGATATAAGACAAAAGATGAATATGCTAAGAATTCCGCGTAAAGCCTACTAGTTTCGCATAACGCCCATTATGTTAAATGGATTTTAAAAGGCCTCATATAGAAGCCATTAGAGTATTAGTTGTTACCGCAAAATTGATATGTGAGCATGCCTAATACAGTAAATATCAGTGAGCCGATCACATGGATAGCTATCGTAGAAATTGCATACTCAAATTTTGAAGATTGTAATAAGCCCACCACTTCAACCGAGAAGGTTGAGAAGGTAGTCAATGCACCACAGAAGCCTGTTACGACAAATAATTTGTAATTGGGACTTAGAGAGCTATTTGAAAAAAATGATACTGCTAACCCGATAATGAAAGCACCGATCAAGTTAACCAGTACTGTCCCAAAAGGAATATTTTCAAAGACATTGTTAAATTTAAGACTTATACCCCAACGAAGCCAGGCACCAAATATAGAGCCAAGAGCTATTGATAGAAGGGAAAAATACATAGTGTATGCGCTCCAAAATAAAAGTAGAGCGCACACCTACGCACTCTACTTGGAAAGAGAGTTACGTAGGCATCATCAGCCAGAACTGGCGGTTTGTAAAAGGAGGAATACCATCTCCTTATAAGAGAAATTTTAAAACTATTTTTTGAAAGATCAACAATTTTTAAAATTAACACAATGGCTGTTATTCAAATAGGATTTGGAGGGACTATTTATTCTTTCAATAAGCAAACACTTGTGGAGTTTTTCTTAATTTGTCATCCTTGCGGCCAAGGGTGTCTAGCGTAGCTAAGGCAGGTATTCGTTATAGTCGGGCCGCTATAATACGGATGACGAGTGCCTGTATGTTTAACTTAAATATCTTTAATAAGATCTCTAGCGAAGTATTGACCATCAAAAATGATCTTGAGCTGAAATCTGAAAATCAACTGATAATCAAATATAAGACTTCTACTTCTGAAAATTATAAAAAAGCAATTATTTTGATCTTTAAAGAACGTGGCTATACCAGGTTGGAAATAGGTCAGTTACTTGAAGGACAATTCTAAAGATTTCCTAAAATTAACATAATACACCTTATACGAAATGCTTTATAATTGTCTTTATTAATCAATGGTATATATCATTTTGATTGGCCCGTATCCTCCAGATCGGGCTTTTTTATGCATTTTTCACGTTCCACGCCTACTATTTAATCAATGTTTCACACTTTTAATTAGCCCAATTGAATAATCAGGATGCCTGGTCTTTTCCTTTTTGGCGTTCATCCAGCTCTTTTTTCAGCTCCTTTTTATCCTGGTACGATGCGATCAGCATGATCGGGATCAACAGCGGGGCCACAATAATGCCTAGGGCAATGTCTTTCAGTTTCGGCATGATCTTTCTCCCTTAGTCATTATCAAAAACAGCATTCAGTACACGGCCAAATAAGCCACGTTTTTTGTGTTGTGGCACTGCCACATTTTGCAACGTGGCATGCTGTAGCGTTTGGGTGTGGTATGCCGTAGTTTCTTGCTGTGGCACTGCCACATTTTCTGCAATATTTAATTCATTATTCTTTTTATTATCATTGTCTTGTTGTGTTGTCGCATGCTGTGGTAGGTCGGTGTCGCATGCCGTAGCATCTTGTTGTGGTGCTGCTGTGGCAGGAGCAACACTTTTCAGCTCAATGAGTGTTTGCATACGGTCAATTTGTTGCATTAAGCGTTCTTCACGTTCTTGGTATTTTTTGACTTCATTTTCTAAATGGGCAATAAGTTTTTTTGTAGATTCATCACCTTCTTGCTTAGATGATTCAATTTTTTGAGATGTTTGCTCAGGTTCTCCAAAGCATCGGATGACCTCTGCTAGATCGAATTGTCCATCACTGGAGCGTGATAAACGTCCATTACGTACAGCTCTGTAAATGGTTGATCTATCCACATGGAATTTTTTAGATACTTCACTTAGTGATAACTTAGCCATTTACGGTGTCCTTTTTATTTGATGGCATGTATCCCACTTTTTTTAGGTATGGGGATAGTTCTTTGATTTTTTCAGGGTCTTGTAGCATCTCAGCAATACGAACAGCAAATTGAGGATAGCTTTCTGTTCCTTGTGAATAGCGACCCATTTCAGGGAGTTCTGAAAGTTTATTTGCAAACATATGCCGTTGAGCATCGGTCATCTTTGAAGAAAGACCCAAAGTATCCGGATCTCTTTCTATTGATGGGCTGTCCTTCTTTTTCTGTTTAAAGTTAAAAGAAAATCCTGAAATTGATCGACCTCTTTTGTGTTGTTCATACTTCACTGTGATATCTGTATGTTCGTTAATTTGTTTAATAGCGAGCTCAAGTACACTAGTTTTAAAGCGTTCCATACGCTTGTACTCAGTATCGAGTACGCCAATTCTTTGACGGAAATCACTTAGCTCTATAATTGGAGTAGAGCCCGTACTTCTCCAAGCAATTAATAACTCATATAAACGAACAGCATAAGCACTACTGAGATTACTAACTTGCTGCAATTCGTATTTAGTAAAATGCTCTTCTAAGCGCGTAATTAATGGAACTATGGCAGGGGCAAAAATAAGCTTAACCACTGCTTCATTATCTACATATCCAATTTCACTAACCCAACGGGATCTATAGTTCTCAATATTCCCTCTTTCATTTATTTTTTGATAGCTGAATTGTCTTGCGAATAAATCATTACAGGCATCTTTTAATGCCTGATAAGCGGTATTGCGATGTACGCCAAATTGATTGATATAGCTTTCTGCATGGACAGTTAAGGGATCATTAGCATTAATCCCTTTCCCACTTTCTCTTGCCTCAACAATAGCTAATAAAATTAAACGTTGTTCTACTAAATCTAAGTTATAACTTGCATTAATTAAGGCATTGTCTTTTACAACTAACTCTCTCATGAAGCACCAGTATTATTTATTATGCTATGACACCTTAATTAATTTTAGTGCTATAAGCAAGGTAAACGGTGTCATATTGCAAGGTAAACGGTGTCATATTGCAAGGTAAACGGTGTCATATTGCAAGGTAAACGGTGTCATATGAAGTCTAGAAGCCTTTATTTACAGGGCTTTCAGCTTACCTAAAAACATTTAAAAACTTTAAAATAATTAAAAGCCCAGGAAAGGAAAAATTGCCCTATGTTTTCGCTACGCTCAAACTCTATTGAACTTCGCTTTCGCTCAGTTCGTAGGGGCAATTTTTGGCTTAAAATTTCGTGATTTTTTAAAAAAGAAAAGCAACTAGGAATTCGCTTCGCTCATAGAACTTTTTCACTCGCTTCGCTCGACATAAAGCCACCGTAATCAGTTCGCACCCATTCGGGATGCTCTGATTCTGAGTTCTTGATACACAGGGGAGCCTGTAATCAGGGAAAAACAGATGAAAAAATTTAGATCCCTGTAGTTCGCTCGTAGACACTCGCTAAATGCTCTCATTTGCGATTTAAGAGTTTTTTCTTAACTCAACTATAAATCTCTGTGGTTTAGCAAAACATCGCTAAAAACCCTATTTTTTTGCGTTTAAACAGCATTCACCAAGGTCGGTAATCGTTGTTATTTTCATTTTCTGGTTTTTTAGGCTCGTTTTTCTGCTGTTTTTCCAATTCTTGGCGTTTTAAAAATGCCAAATGTTCTCGTTCGTGTTTTTCTTGTTCATAGCGTTGTTCTTTTTGCTCTCGTTCTTTACGTAATTGCTCTCTAAATTCACTTTCTCTGCGATCATTTTCAATTCTTCGTTGGCGATCTACTTCCGCTTGGCGTACTTGCTGCATTCTTTCTTGTTCAATTTTGAGATCATCTGCCCGTTTTGCTTTAAGGAGGGGACTCATATCATCATTAAAATCATGTAGGGTATCGAATGAATGAACGTACTCTCGTTTTAGCTTCTGCCAAAACGTGGGTTTTATCGTTGGTCGTTCAATCCCATTATTTTCCAGTATCTCTGAGCATTGACCTAAGCGTTGGACGACATTCTCAATATCGTATTCTTTAGCAAGTTGTTCGACCTCGGTTGCGTATTCTCTCCAGTTCTCATTTTTTGCCTGTTCTACTGATTTTTCAGTCGCATAAAAATCAGGTTTTTTTATATCTCTGTAAGTATGATGGTAAGAGTCATAAAACAAATTATTGCTATGTAGGTAAAAATCGCTTTTGTTTTCTGCTAACCATCGTTTTGTCTTGGTGAGATTTGATTCAATCTGCTTTTGATTATCAGCAGCATTGCTTTGAATGGTGTAAAACTGATTGGCAAATTCTGCATAAATATCCTGGCACCGGATGAAGTCATCATATGCGTTGTCGATCTGTTGAACCTGTTGTTCTTGCAGGCGTTCTTCTTCTAGATTGAGATTTACTAATTCTGCTAAAAGCTCTTTTTCTTCTGCTTCGGTTAACTGAAGTTCGTTTTCCAGCTGGGTAATCTGATCTTCTAATCGACTTGGAACAATAATTTCTTGATCAAGGCCCTTGATGATCTGTTGGTATTCTCGTGCAGCATCTAAATTTTTGGCTTTGATTGCATCATTTTCAAGTGCAATTCTTGGTAGCACAATTTCAGTGTTACGTTCTTCAAGCGGTCTTTTTTGTTCCTCGTCATATTGTCTGCGAAGTGCTGTAGCTTCATGCCCTTCATGATGAGTGGGTTCAAGAAAGTCTAAGCCCTGATCCTTGTAACTCCGGTGGTCGATGCGTTCGTCTAGTCCGGCATTTTCCAATACTGTGTTTACAACATTGGCAAAAGTTGCTCGGCTGTCCTTCAGGATCTCGGGACCATGGTCGTTGAAGATTCTTTGTTTTTTGCCTAATTCGCCTTTGTCATTCACGACTCTGGTCGTGAACATGATGTGGACATGGAAATTTTTATTATTGGTTTCATCATCATGATCATGTGGTGCATGAATACAAGCATCGACAATCACATTATGTTTTTTGACAAAGTTAGAGCAGAAATCATCAACGATTTTTATGCGTTCTGCATCTGTTAATTCATGTGGTAAAGCACAGATATATTCTTTGGCGAGTCGTGCATTGGCTTTCATTGAGCCATTGGCATTGAATTCTTTTTTTTCTACTGTATTCCAAAGTGTTTGACGGTCTAAAAGTTTTGTATTGGTATGTTCTGGTGCATAAATATTTTTGTATTCAAGTCCCTTTTTTTTAGTGTAGTCCTGAGTCTTTCCAAAAGTCAGATCCTCTAATTTTTCACAGGCACGATAAGCAGCACAAGCAACGGCTGAACGTCCGTCACTTCGTGAGATGTTGCTTTCATTCAAATGAAAAATTGCCACTTTAAAAACCTAAATTTCTGCATACCGTGGTTTTGATTTTTGCAACTTTGAAAAAGTTGCTGACCATGCTAAAGCGAGGTCATGGGGTACAGGGGTTTCCCCCTGTCGCAACGTCCACTTTTGAATGAAATGATAAAAGTGGGTAAGTGCGCCCTTCGTTTCACTTCGGGAAAACTTCGCTTCGCTACGTTTGATATTGCTCGCTTTGTTTTTTGACTCTATGATGATGTTTGATTATTGATCATCACGGTTTAATACTATGTCAGATATTCAAGAAAAGAAAGATGCAGTTTTAAAGAAACTCACCAAAGCACAGCAGAAAAAATTATCCCTGCAAGAGCAAATTGAGTATTTAAAAAAAGAACAAGAGCAGATCTTAGAACAGGCAAAACAGAAACAGAATGAGCTTAAACTCAAACAGCAAAAACTTTTAAGCGAAGCAAAAGCCCAAGAACGGAAAAATGAAACTAGACGGAAAATTTTGCTTGGCGCTTGGGTTTTGAATAAATTTAAGAATGATGAATCTTTTAAACATCAATGGGCTGATTTTGAGCAGTTTTTAAGTGCGGAAAGTAAGACAGAAGAAAATAGACAGAAAGATAAAGAGCTTTTTAATGATCTTTTTAAGGGATAAGTTCTAAATTTCATATAAGAGATTTTATGTTAAATCACTGATGTTTGATTTTAGAATAATATTATGAATTGCTTTTATCTCTTCCTCTTTTTGAGCTTGAAACTTTCCATAAGTTGAAAAATGTAAATGCTTATAGATTAAAGGTTTTTTTTCATGAAAAACTTTAAGAGTATGTCCTTCTATTTGTTTAGCATCATTCATCCATGAAAATATAGATGTTTTTTTCATTAATTTAAAAACAGCGTCAGAGATAAATACAGCTTTAGTGTGTTCTGAAAAAATGGCTTTATGAATGTATTGTAGATGATTTTTATCAAGATCAGAGCTTTTCAAATCATTTCTACCAGTTGTGGGAAGATGAAGAAGCTCGATAAATGAAATACGAGAAGCATCTTTGCAAGAAAGTCTAATTTTTGAAAATTCTTTATGATATTTTCGCCCATCTCCTTTATATCCATCTAATAAAAAAGGATGATGTACATTGTATTTCTGCCAAAATGAAATAGCATCCTCATGATATTCAATGATTTTAGAAAATATTTTTTGTTCTTCAATATTGGGAGCGTAATTGGCATCTAAGCCAATAAATAAAAACTCTGCTTGAGTAGGACAACATCCCTGATAAGGTTTTTGGCGGAAAGCGTGAATTAGTTTTTCACTTGGATGAACGTTATACATATTTTTATCAGTAGACGTAATGCAAAGAATATTAGTTTATCCGATATAGACACCAACATATTAAACCGTCCGATAAGAAAATCGCAAAAGCGCATATTCTAAAAGTGGACATTTTTATTGGTGAGAATATAGACATTTTGAATGGGTTCTAACAGAGAGCTGTAATCTCTCGTTTTTTTGTTCTAAAACTGCTAAAATTCTTATACGCCATTGACGTACTTGAACCTATGCTATTCATTGAAACCAGTATTTTTACCAAGCAAATCAAAGAGCTTGTGAGTGATGAAGAGTATCGTCAGCTCCAGCAAGATCTCTTGGTACAGCCCGATAAAGGCGACTTAATCAAGAATGGCGGTGGTATCCGTAAAGTACGTTGTGCTCAAGGTAATAAGGGTAAAAGTGGTGGTATCCGGGTGATCTATTATTGGGTCACAGAGGATGATCAGATCTTTTTCCTAGTGGCTTATCCAAAGTCTGTGAAAGATAATCTGACCGACAAAGAGACCTCGATCCTACGTCAATTAGTGAAGGAGCAATTTCATGGATAACAACTTATTTGATGACCTGGTTGCTTCAATCAAAGAAGCTGGTGCTATCAAACGTAATGAGATAAAGGCCAGTCGAGTTACAGCGCTTGAATTGCCGGATATTAAAGAAGTACGTGAGAAAACTGGCTTAACCCAGGCAGAGTTTGCTGCACGTTTGCATATCAGCGCGAGAACTCTACAAAACTGGGAACAAGGCCGTCGCTATCCGACTGGTCCTGCAGCAACTTTAATTCGTATTCTTGATGCTCATCCAAGTCTAATTTAGAAAATTGAGATAATAAAAAAGCCCGACATCCTGTCGGGCTTTTTCATATCGGGTTGCTAGTCTTACTGATCTCGTGCTGCCCATTCCTTGCGCTATTTTCTTATTCTTGTTTTCTAGAAACATCCAGTTCCCTTATGTATTCATCATAGGGCTAATGCTTTGGATTACCAATCCGCAAAATCCTTAAATCTGTGTAAGTTTTAGCTTACAAAGTTGGCCTACTTTATCCCAAGAGTTGTCCGCAGAAATTGGGGATAGTTTCGGGATGTGGGGTATTGATAAGCCAGAGAAAAACGACAATTTGATTAAATATTGATCAATTTTATTGGCAAGAAGTATCAAAATTGCTTAAAAAGAAACCGACTTGTTTCCAAGTCGGTTTTTTGTGGTTTTTTAGGGGGATGAATTTTTTTAACTATATGAAAAACAAAGATATTTTAAAAAGCATTTCGTATAACCACCATTATGTTAAATAGGCTAAAAATATACTGTAATTTTAGAGTTTTCTTTTGGATATGATATAAAAATGTACAGACCTAACAGTTTAATTTAAAAGTTAAAAATTGAATAAATTAACAAATATTTTTATGGCTTTAGGAGTATGCCTTTCAATGGAAACATTTGCCGAACCTGTTTTTTCTAATGATTTATTAGCGAAAGCTGAAAATTGAGATACTTCTGCCCAGTTAGAATTAGCTGAGATTTATCTATATGGCCATGGTGTTGATTCAGATGAAAATCAAGCTGAAATTTAGACCTCTTGCGAAAGTATTATTTTTGACTATTTTAGACTTTGATATTTATTTAAAAATCAACGTTTATCACTGATTAAATTTTGACTAACGCAAGAGGTCTAATGGAGTAGATAATGTTTAATCTAATCGATAAACAATTTGATGAATTAATGAAATCGGCTAAGTTTCAGGCATTAGATGGTATTTGGCTATCAATTAGTCGATTAGATAATGATTTAGAATTTTATGAAATTGTGGATAATAACTTTGATTTAAAAAAAACAATATTTTTCTATATTTTAGAAAAGTTAATGAGAAATGGTGATTTATTACTTGCTAAAAGCGAAAATGATGAAATTTTATATGACATACCTATCTCTGAGCAATTGGAATGGTTCAAACTATCATTCCCTAAATCAGAACGACATGCAGAGGAATTAGGGGTTGTTGATGTCGGAACTTGGCTTGTTGTTTACGATAAAGATTTTTGTCCATTAAGACCTGTTTGGGTCTATACACTTAAAAATGGTGAAAAACATTTAGAGTGGGCATAATGATTAATAAGTTTAATGTTGATCAAATTGACTATATGTTAAATTTTCAAGAAGCGAAGTATCATGATTTAGGATGGTTATGGGGTGCAATTGACAGCTTAGAACGAAATATCGGTTTACCAGTAAGTTTAATAAATAATTTTGCTTTGAAAAAATAATTTTTTTCAATATGTTAGGCTTTGTTGCACAAATCTATCTGTAAAGGCTTTTTCAGCGATATAATTTTCAAATGAAGAAGCCTACACACAAAATCTACCGCATAACCAATTGGCCCGCATATAACCGAGCACTCATGAGTCGCGGAAATATTGCCATTTGGTTTGATCCTGCTACGCAATGGTATGCGCCATCAAAAGGCAAACAAGGGCGAAATCAAACCTACTCCGAC
>NZ_VOZV01000056.1:0-9384 GCF_013419565.1 Acinetobacter sp. YH12072
TTTTTTTTATCCGGTTGGAATATTTTAGGACTGAGAAAAGCTTAAAAAGTAGAGCTTTTGGTGGTTTGTTTAGGGCAGATAAGTCAATGCTTGGTTTGGATGGTGACGTTTTATAGCGTGAGGTTGGGTGGGTATACAGAGCGACTGGCAATGCTGTGTTCTATTTTCTGCGATGATGTCATGCGCTGAAATGGAGTAGAATATGTGACATTTTTGAATTTTTGCTGTTTTCAGTATTTGGTTAGTTCTATGTTGAAGTGGATTATTTTGGCGATTTTTATCGCTTCAGCGTTGTATATTCAACAGCGCGGCAAGGTGCGTCATAGTTTTTATCGTCAGTTTTTTGACCATTCGACCATTCTTGCACCGATTAACTATTTAATGTACTTATTTTCTAAAGTGCCGAATCAACCTTATATCGACACTCAGCATTTTCAAGATTTAAAAGTTTTAGATGACAACTGGGAAATGATTCGTGATGAAGCCAAAGCTTTATATCAACAGGGCGGTATTAAAGCTTCAAGTAGCTACGATGATTTGGGGTTTAATTCATTCTTTAAAACAGGCTGGAAGCGTTTTTATTTAAAATGGTATGACTCCGCGCATCCATCAGCAGCAGAATTATGCCCAAAAACCACAGCATTATTAAAAACTTTACCTAGCATTAAGGCGGCGATGTTTACTGAACTAGCGCCCGACAGTCGTTTAGTGCGCCATCGTGACCCCTATGCAGGTTCATTGCGTTACCACTTGGGGTTGATGACACCCAATGATGACCGTTGTTTTATTGATGTCGATGGTGAGCGTTATTCATGGCGTGATGGTGAAAGTGTGGTGTTTGATGAAACCTATATTCACTATGCTGAAAATGGTACTTCTCAAAACCGTATTATTTTCTTTGCCGATGTTGAGCGTCCGTTAAAATCTCGCTGGATGCAAAAGTTTAATCACTGGTTTGGCAAGAATGTGATGACCGCAGCAAGTTCTCCGAATGAAGCAGGCGATCAGACAGGTGGCTTAAACAAAGTCTTTGGCTATGTCTATCAAGTGCGTTTAAAAGCGAAGGCCTTAAAAGCTAAAAATAGTCGCGTGTACTACTTCTTAAAATGGTTTTTGATGCTCGGGATTTTCTTCTTAATTTTTATTCGCCCTTATGTGTTTTAAAGCATCACAACGCCTTTCGGGGCATTTTTTATGACATTTTTGAGCAATTTCAGCATCGCGGTTTAATTCCCGGCTACTTTTTTGTATAGAATGAGGCAAATAGGGGAATTTTTATGCAAACGTTTCTTATAATTATCCTTATAATTCAACGCTGTAGTTTCTAGTTGATAGCCCGAACATCACTGTTCGGGCTTTTTTAATGATTTGTCACGTTCCACGCCTACTATTTAATCAATGTTTCACAACTTTGATTAGCTCAATTAAATAATTAAAACCTAGATAATAAGAACCGAGCGAGTGTCTACGAGCGATTGAGCATCATCAAAATTTCGCCCTCGCCTTTTCTCTGATTACAAGCTCCCTTTCGATTTTAAACGGTAGGTACAGAGCATCCCGAATGGGTGCGAACTTTGGAGCTTTTGCTTTTCAAAAAGTATGAGCGAAGCGAATACATTACCAATATTTTTGCTTTTAGATTTCACAAATAGGATTACCCAAAAACTGCCCCACGAAGCGAGGAACGAGCTTCAATAGAGTACGAGCTTTAGCGAGTACCTAGGGCAGTTTGCACTCCCCTCTCGAAAGGCTTTTAATTATTTTTAAAGCTTTTAAATGCTTTTAGATAAGCTGAAAACATTGATATTAGAGGACTACAGCTTATATAAGCACACAAATTCTCTTGTATAAGCACACAAATTCTCTTGTATAAGCACACAAATTCTCTTGTATAAGCACACAAATTCTCTTGATTTACACACATAAAATATATAGTGTGTAAATACACATTAATAATAACGTGTATTTAATATGAAGAATGGTTTAGTTGTGAAAGATAATGCATTAATAAACGCCAGTTATAATTTAGAACTAACGGAACAGCGTTTAGTCATGCTTGCAATCATTAATGCAAGGGAATTAGGGCGGGGTATTACGGCAGATAGCAAACTAGAAATACATGCTAGTGACTATGCAAAACTATTTAATGTATCACCTGATGCATCCTACAAAGCCCTGAAAGATGCCGTAAATAATCTATTTAACAGGCAGTTTAGCTATACAGCCGAATATAAAAAAACAGGGAAGGTAGGTATCGTTCGCTCTCGCTGGGTAAGCCGTATTTTTTATGTAGATGATTTGGCATTACTAGAAATTACTTTCGCACCTGATGTAGTTCCTTTAATCACTAGATTAGAAGAACACTTTACAAAATATGAAGCCAAACAAGTTGCACACCTAACCAGTAAGTATGCTACTAGACTTTATGAGTTATTAATCGCTTGGCGTGAAGTTGGTAAAACACCTGTTTTTGAACTACAACAATTACGTAAAAATTTAGGTGTTGAAGATGATGAATATCAACGTATGCACCATTTTAAAAGCCGTGTATTAGAAACTGCCATTACTCAAATCAATGAACATACAGACATAAAAGCCACTTATGAGCAACACAAGAAAGGGCGTACAATTACTGGGTTTTCATTCAAGTTTAAGCAGAAACAACAACCGAAAAAATTAGATTCTAAGCGTGACCCAAACACACCTGACTTTTTTATCAAAATGACCGATGCACAACGCCATTTATTTGCAAAAAAAATGTCAGAAATGCCTGAAATGGGGAAATATTCACAAGGTACAGAAAGCTACCAACAATTTGCTATTCGTATCGCTGATATGCTTTTAGAGCCTGAAAAATTCAGAGAGCTTTATCCAATTTTAGAAAAATCAGGATTTCAGCCATGATTAAATTAAATAACCTATCAACCGATCTAAAGCATGTGACCGTTGAATACCTCGACATCGTAAATTATGAAATTGCGAGGGAAAATATATGCGGTTATATCTTCCTATTATCCCGACTATCCAAAGATGCCGAACCCACCGAAAAAATGCAGATGGAAAGCAAAATACAGAACTTAATTTACTATCGGGATAATTTACAAATCGAGGACAAGGACAATATTCAAAAGGTTTTAAATACGCTCATTCCAGAGTATCAAGCCGAACAAAACAACCAAACAGCTAAGAAAAATTAGGCTTCAATATCGGGCAAATCAAAAAGCTGTCGATCTCTATTTTCTGTTAAATATTCGTTGAGTTCAGCGAGTATTTTTTCTTTATTGGCTTCATTTGCCTGCATTTTCTTAATCAAGTAAGAACCGAGCAAAATTTTACGCCTAGTATCATCCTTGCGCTCCTGTTCTTTCTTTTTGGTACGTTCTCTTGCTTCAATAGCCTGTTTCTGTGCTTTTAACTGTTTCAGCTTCTCTAACTGGGCTTCAATTTTCTTTTCGATATTTTCAGCAGATTTAGTCATAACGGTTAATTTCGGAATATAGAAAACCACTCAAGCATAAGACCCTATGAATTGAAATTCAAGCGGGTAATATGCTATCGTGTTTTTCATGAAATGCGCACTTACGACTTGAATTTCATTCAAGTCAAAAGATGCGTAAGGGGGACACCCCTTAACCCCAAAAGCAAAAGCAAGAGCGGTAAAGCAAATGAAGAAATACAATATTGATGAACAGCATATTTTTATATGCTCAAACTGTGGGAATGAATTTTTATACAAATTACCTAAAATTCTTATAGAGCAAATGAATGGAGTATCCATTCAAACTATTAGAAAAGAATGCCCGAAATGTAATCAATACGTGGATGCCACAAGGAAAATTTAATGGCGATTTACCACTGTACAACCAAAACCGTTAACCGCAGTTCGGGAAGAACTGCCGTTGCATCTATGGCTTATCGTGCAGGGGAAAAACTCAAAGATGAACGAACAGGACTAACCCACGATTTTACGAGAAAGGATGGTGTCGCCCATAGCGAAATTGTGTCTAACCTTGATATAGAAATAGACCGTAGCGAATTGTGGAACTTGGCGGAACAGTCCGAAAACCGCAAAGATGCTCGAACTGCTAGAGAATGGGTCATTGCCCTACCTGATGAATTAGACGCTGATCAACGTAAGGACTTGGCAAAAGAGTTTGCTCAATCACTTGTTGATCGCTATGGCGTGATCGCAGATTTAGCCATTCACGAACCCAGCAAAGGCGGAAATGATAAAAACCATCACGCCCATATCATGCTGACCACCCGAAAAGCTGAATTAGACCCTGACAATAAACTCACTTTGACGACAAAAACCGATATTGAGTTAAGTAATGCCAAACGCAAAAGCCTAAATATGGGAACAACCCAAGACGACATCAAACAGATTCGGGAAACATGGGCGGACTTAGCCAATCACGCACTGGAGCGAGCAGGCTACCGAGAAAAAATAGACCACCGCAGCTATGCCGATCAGAACAATGGACTACAAGCCACCATTCATGAGGGGACTTCGGTCACTCAACTCCGTAGACAAGGCATAGACACCGAAATCAGCCGTTATAACGACCATGTGAAGCAACACAACGCCCAACACCTCAAACAACAGCAACAGCGCACAGACAGCGTTTTACAGCGTGGTTTAAACCGTGCCGAGCAAGGCTTCGAGCAATGGCAGAAAAACCAAGAAGCTAAACGCCTAGAACAAGAACGCCAAGCCGAAATACAACGACAGCAAAAACTAGAGCAACAGCAAGCCGAGCGAGCCAACCGTAAAGCATCACAAGACTTAGATCAGGGCGGAATGTACCGATGAGCAACCAAAACGACCTAGATGACCAGCTCTATATTTTACTGGCATCTATGAAAGAGTATCGAGAAGCCATAGCAGACGATAACAAGCGATTAGAAGCGTTTTACAAGGAAGTGGCTAGCGGAGTACTCAATAAGACCGAAAAACACCTAAAAAACGCCAATCAGAAGCAAATAGACGCACTCAACAACAGTATTCGGGAATTAAACAATGCAACCAATCAACTTGACTGGCGATTCATGGCAATCTACGCCAGTGCTTTTGTTAGCTTGCTGATCGTTTTCTTTTTAGCATTATTTTTATATGTGCCGAGCATGGACGAAATCAAACAGCGTAGAGCAGACGTTGCATGGCTAGAACAAAAATACAGCCTAGATATTAAAAATTGCAATGGGAAGTCTTGCGTTCGCATCATGAAAAATGACTGTCACGGAGCGAATAAGGATTATTGTGTGATTGACCCAAAATAATGATTAGACAGTACTTTGCTCGGCTCTTGCCATCACCGAATCAATGACAGCAGTCGCAAAGTTGCCCGACTTTGAAACATGGCTAAAGCCATCTTTCAAAGCATCGAGCGATAGTCATCCAAAAATTTCGGAATGGCTATCCAACTGATGCAGTTCTAAAATATCGTCACCAACAAGCCTATAGATCAAGACTAAATCAGGCTTCACATGACAATCACGACAATTTTTAAACTCTGCACCACCTTTCAAGGGATGATCTAAATACTTTTCAGGCAAAGGATTATTTGCGACTAAACAATCTAATACTTCTGCCCATTCAGCCGTAACCAGTTCTAAATAACGTCTTTTAATATCACGTTTAAAAGAACTGGTTACGATAATCTTACGTTTAGCCATGTGCTTCTTCCGACATAGCTTTAATCGCTTCTTCTACCGTTTCGTACTCGGTGTACTCGCCATTTTCAATCTCTTTTAAAGATTGAAGTAACTTGGCTGCTGCTTTAGGAGTTAAAGCAGGTTCTCGTGCATAGTCAAAAGACAAAGGAATCGCTTTAGTTTTAACGATTTGATTCAAGAACAGTTTGAATGCTTGAGGCATAGTCAAACCATAGTCTTCCAAAATTGGGGTGACTTGTTCTTTTAACTCTGCTTCTAAGCGCATATTGAAATTGACTGCGGACATGATTCCCTCACTCAAAAACCATTAAAGTAAAGATAATATAAGTCATATTCTTTACTTTTTCATTACTTTTGATGTAATAAATGGTTTCTGACAACTGAATTTCGTATAACAGCCATTATGTTAAATAACTTTTAGAAGCTTTAGTACAAGCTTGACAGATTGTCTTATCATTATAAAATAACCTTATTCAAATCATCCTCCCAAGAGTAACGCCAATGAAGTAAGTCATTTTCTCATCATTATTTTTAAACTTTTGATGTGCAAAATAGATTCTACTTGTGGCTATATATTCTTGGTCTCTACTTTATATCCTAAATAATATATTGTTTTTTATAAGTTAATCTTCACTATTTTGCATATCCTCTACATGAGGAATTTTTTATGCAACATGCATGTATTGCTTCAAACTTAAATTTAGAATTTTCTACACAGAAAATGTTTGATCAGCTAAACATTACGCTTTTATCAGGACAGGTTTCTGCATTAATTGGACGTAATGGTTTAGGTAAATCCCTATTGTTCAGAATATTAGATCAAAGCCAAGCTTTAGATATTCATTATAGTGGTCAAGTTTCATGGAATATCCAACATGATTATTTGGCACAATTAGAACGCCTTAATGCTGAAAATATTGCACAAGCATTAGAGGTAGATCATTTACATCATGCTTTTCGGCGTATAGAGAACAATACAGCTAGTTTTGATGATTATGAGTTAGTTGAAAATACCTGGGATTTACCACAAAAATGGCAAAATATACTTGAAAATGCTGACTTACCTACGGATTTGAACTTTCCAACAGAAAAACTGAGTGAAGGACAAAAAACAAAGCTGGCTTTATGTCGTTTGTTTTTAAAAAAGGATCACTATCTACTTTTAGATGAACCAAGCAACCATTTAGACTCAACATCTAGACAATGGTTAATTGAGAGTATTTTGGCACACCCTAGTGGTGTATGCCTGATTAGTCATGATCGCCAATTACTCAATCAAGTCCAACATATTTATGCTTTAACTGAATTAGGCTTACAACACTACAAAGGTAATTATGAGCATTACATTCAACAGCATCAGCTACACATGGATGCATTAACTCAGTCTATTAATAATGAGAAAAAAGAATTAAAGCAGTTAAAACAACGGCAACATGATAGCTTAATGAAAGCGAATAAACGTCAATCTAAAGGCAATGAACTTCGTGATTCTAATTCTCAAGCAAAGATTTTTCTAGATTTCAAAAAGGAAAATGCTGGACAAAGCTTAGGTAAGCTACGTGCCCAACAAACTCGACAAACTGATGATTTGAAAAATAGTCTGATTAATAGGCAGACCATTGTAGAAAAAATCAAAGCTCAGAAGTTTGAATTCCACTTACAGAGTACGAAGCAAGGAGAGATTTTAAGAATTCATGATTTAAAGCTACCCCATACAGCAACAAATAAAATTAATTTTGCATTGAAAGCTGGCGAAAAAATCCATCTTAAAGGTGCTAATGGAATTGGTAAATCAACCTTATTGAAATTGATTTCTACCCATCAACGTGATGATATTTTCTTTAGTGGAACATGTTTGTATTTAGATCAAAACTTTAGTTTATTAAATAATGATTTATCCGTAATCGAAAACCTTGCACTTTATAACTCCAATCTTACTGAAGTTGAGTGGAGAAATTTGTTAGGTCAGTTACGTATTCGTCGTGAAAAAGCTTTATTAAAACTATCAGAACTGAGTGGTGGTGAAAAATTGAAAGTCGCATTATTAGCAATGAGTCACTATCCTGATGGTATTGATTTATTATTGCTTGATGAACCAGAAAATCATTTAGATATTGAGTCTAGAGAGCTTCTATCGCAGGCTATTAGCCAATATCAGGGCGCTGTAATTTTAGTTTCACATGATCATTTTTTTGTTGAACAGTGTGAAATATCTGAAGAGTATTTAATTGAGTAAAATGACATTTTCAAATATATAGATTTATTAGTTCTACTAAAATTAACATAATACACCTTATACGAAATGCTTTATAGAGACCTTTGCACGAAACAGCCCCTTTGCTCGAGGCATACCACCAAACCGAAAAAAAACAAAGAATGGCAATGAAATAAGCAAAACAATGGCTAAATCATGGATAAAATCTCCAAATGGTTGTTAAATTTGTGTCTATTGGCTGAGCTTACTAACCAACAGACACAATAACCCTAGGCGAGTCCGTATTTTCGTTTCAAGCTTAGGGCAGTTTTTAAATTATGCACCATGCTTGCAAGCAAAGTGCTGGTATGAAATTGCATTAACCCTAAATGACGAGCTTTGCTCATCCCATAATGCAGTTTAAAATGTCCAAAGACCCGCTCAACGGTGTTTCTAGTTTGGCTCTTTTGGGTATTATTGCGTTTTTGCTGTTCGGTTAAGGGTGTATTGCGCCATGCTCTATCATGAATATGATTTTTTATCGGTGGTTCATGCTCGGCAAGGTAGTCATCATGGGCTTGGCTTTTATACGCACTGTCAGCATACACGGCTGATTCATCATCTGTTAACAGCGTGGTAAAACATTGGGAATCATGGACATTGGCAGGGGTAGTTTCAACCTTTTTGACAAAGCTGTCTTCATCACAGTTGAGATGAATTTTAAAGCCGTAGGTGGTTTTTACTTTACCTGTACTGTCTTTTTTACTGACATAGGCGGCTTCGTTATCTTGGGTATTGTCGGTGTGTTTGCCTTTCTTAGGTCGTTTGTTTTTAGCTTCAACGATACTGGCATCGATGATGCTGACACTGCCCGCTTTGATAAAAATGTTTTGTTGGGCTAGTTGCTCATTGATTTGGTTGAACAATGGTTCAATCAGTCTAAGCTCACCTAGGTGTTTGTGGTATCGCCAAATGGTGCTATGGTCGGGTACATCATCCGTTAATGATAGGCCAACAAAGCGACGAAATAGTAAGTCTCGTGCCAGTTGTTTTTCCATGGCTGGATCCGATAGGTTATAGAGTTTTTGTAAGAGTAATACTTTAAACATGATGACAGGGTGAAAGGCAGATTCCCCACGCTCACTGCTATGAACGTGGCGTAAGGTTTGCTCGATAGTTTGCCAGTCAATTAGGTTGTGTAGTTCATCTAATTCTTCGATGGCTTTGTGAGCGTTAATGAGACTGTCTGCTAGGGAGAGTTGCCCTGTTTGTTTCCATGCCATAGTCGTGTTTTTTGCTAGGTGATTGATTTTATTGTATTATACCAATTTAATGAACTTTTGTGTGTTTATTCGTGCAAAGGTTTCTGAAAGTGATTGTTTTATATTTTTTTTTATCCGGTTGGAATATTTTAGGACTGAGAAAAGCTTAAAAAGTAGAGCTTTTGGTGGTTTGTTTAGGGCAGATAAGTCAATGCTTGGTTTGGATGGTGACGTTTTATAGCGTGAGGTTGG
>NZ_VOZV01000057.1:0-9171 GCF_013419565.1 Acinetobacter sp. YH12072
CGAACAAATAGAGCAGATAGAATTTGCACTCAACCATCGTCCTAGAAAAACACTAGGTTGGTATACACCGAGTGAAGTTATGGCTGGTTTTTATACTGTTGCACTTGCCGCTTGAATCCGCCTTATCTATCCATAAAGTAAATTCTTTTAATTACATTTTCATAAAGCTTCTTTATCAATCAGATTCAATTCAGGGCGTAAATTAAAGGGATTCAGAATAAGAAAAGGAATCCTGCATGCGACTTAATCACTATCTCAATTTCCAGGGTGAAACCGAAGCTGCCTTTACCTTTTATCGTTCGGTATTTGGTGGCGAATTTTCCAGTCTAACCCGTTATGGAGATACGCCTGGACAGCAAGGAATTGATTTATCAGATGAAGAAAAAAATCTGATTTTGCATATCTCACTTCCAATTAATGAATACACAGAGCTCATGGGCTCTGATATCAATGACAAACTCTGTACTGAAAATACACCAGCATTTAGTAAGGGTACTAATCACTATATTGCGATTATTTTAAGTGCCAATGAACAGGATGAAGCCAAACGACTCTATGAAGCTTTATCAGTGAATGGTCAAATCGAAATGCCTTTAGAAAAAACCTTTTGGGGTGCGCTTTATAGTGCCTTTACGGATCAATTCGGAGTGCAATGGATGATTAACTGCCTACTTGAAGAACGTGCACTCTAAGGTTTAAATACAAAAAAGCCTCCAGATGGAGGCTTTTTAGTTGAAGGCGAATTAAGCCCCAGTTTGATAATTCGGTGTTGGTACGGCGGTTGAAGCTTGGTACGGATTGGTAAAATCACCCAAACCTGCAGCGGCTTCCTGAATATCTTTACCTTCTTTAATGACAAAAGTATCAAAACCAGAACGCTTCATGTAGTTCAAGACATCTTTGAACACATCACCAGTCGCACGCAGCTCACCCTGGAAACCTTGACGGCGAAGCAATGCAGCAAATGAATAACCACGGCCATCATTAAAACCTGCAAACTCAATAAAAATCGCATCAAGCTGGTCAAGTGGAAATTCATTGGTTTCAGGTGAAGCATCAACCGTTAAGTACAATGCTTTTTTACCAGAAATATTAGCAATCTGGTCCAACTGCTCTACAGTTAGAACCACATCACCCTGTGGCAATGCACCATCTTCGCCAATTAACTGGTAAGTGTTATCTGCGATTGTGCCATCTTTAGAGAGCACTTGTAGTGCGGTATTAAGCATATGCGCGCTCCTTGAATGGTTGAATGCCGACACGACGATAAGTATCAATAAACTCTTCACCATCCTGACGCAAGTCAAGATATGTATTCAGAATTTCTTCTACGATATCCGGCACCACTTCTGCAGCAAATGATGGCCCAAGAATGTCACCAATAGAGGCATCATGATCCGCATTACCACCTAAAGTGATCTGATAGAATTCAGCGCCTTTTTTATCTACACCCAGTATTCCGATGTTACCTACATGGTGATGACCACAGGCATTCATACAACCTGAAATGTTCAGGTCCAGTTTACCCAAGTTGTAAATGGTATCCAGATCATCAAAACGGCGTGAAATCGCTTCAGAAATTGGA
The DNA here is from genome assembly GCF_013419565.1 of Acinetobacter sp. YH12072. Classification (NCBI taxonomy): domain Bacteria; kingdom Pseudomonadati; phylum Pseudomonadota; class Gammaproteobacteria; order Moraxellales; family Moraxellaceae; genus Acinetobacter; species Acinetobacter sp. YH12072. Next base: position 1,586 of record NZ_VOZV01000057.1, read on the forward strand.
ATGGATTTCGCATTCGCTAGTGAGCAGAAGTCACCACCTGGGCAGCAGATAATGTCAGTCAAGAAACCGATATGCGCACGTGCCAGGTTATGCTGATCCAGCGTCTGCCACAATTCGAACAGGTCTTTTTGTGGTACATCTACCAGCGCAATATTTTGCTCGTGAGTCGTACGCAGTTCACCGAAGGTGTACTTGTCTGCAAGATCTGCAATCAGGTTCATTTCCTCAGTGGTCACATCACCCGGTGCAATGCCTGCACGTTTCAGTGAAATCGTGACAATACGATAACCTTTCACTTTATGTGCATTGGTATTGATGTTGAACCATTGCTTAAACTTCGGATACTGAGCAAACAGCTCTGTGAAGTCTTCATCTGCATAATCTTGGTAATCAAATGGAGTAAAGTTTTCATCCATTCTCGCCAGCGTTTCAGCATCAATCTTCAACGTTTTAACAGTATGTGCAAATTCGGCTTCAACTTTCTCAGCAAAGACTTCAGGCGTCAGAGCTTTTACCAAGATTTTGATACGCGCCTTATATTTGTTGTCGCGACGGCCGTGCAGGTTATAGACACGTAGTACTGCTTCAAGATAAGCAATCAGGTCTTCACGTGGTAGGAAGTCACGAATAAAACTACCAATTACTGGCGTACGGCCCAAGCCACCACCGACTTTAATTTTATAACCGATTTCTCCAGCTTCATTTTTTACGATATAGACACCGATATCGTGGAATGAAGTTGCTGCACGGTCAATCTCTTCCAGCGCAGATACCGCAATCTTGAACTTACGTGGCAGGAAAGCAAATTCCGGGTGGAAAGTTGACCATTGACGGATCAATTCACAGGTCGGACGTGGATCTGCAATTTCACCTGCCACCACACCTGCATACTGGTCAGTGGTAGTATTACGGATACAGTTCCCTGAAGTCTGGATCGCATGCATTTGCACGGTTGCCAGTTCAGCCAGCATATCAGGCACGTTTTCTAGTGCAGGCCAGTTAAACTGGATATTCTGACGGGTTGAAACGTGTGCATAGCCACGATCATACTCTTTCGCCAGATCAGCCACTTTACGAAGTTGTTTAGAATTCATCAGGCCATAAGGTACCGCAATACGCAACATAGGCGCATAACGTTGTACATAAAGACCATTTTGAAGGCGGAGCGGACGGTATTCATCTTCCGTCAATTTGCCCGCTAAATAACGTTCCGTCTGGTCACGGAACTGTGCAACACGTTCATTAATCAGTTGCTGATCGAAATCAGTATATAAATACATGGCGTACAGCTAGTAGTTTCTATTATATCGTCGGCAAGGATAACGACATTGAATCTATCAATAAAATGCTTTTTATACATATTTCATAGCGATTTTATTGATAAGCCTAGCAAACTTTCAATGATATAAAGCTTTAGATCAGCTTCTTCTGATTTTTAACGTGAATGATTTATTTTTTAAATCTTTAGCAGTTTTTTTCATAAACCAAAATGAGAAAGTCGCTCAATTACCACTCTTTGGTTTCGCCTAAAGCCTGACCAATAAATTGATATCGCATAGTTGATCTTGAAAACTTGATCGGGCAAGCCAGTTGAGCTTCGGTTTGCTCTCGCTGATCAGCTTTAACAGGCACCTGTACCACCCATTCACGTTGCTGCGCCAGTTCAGAATGCAGGGCTTCATCAAGCTTTAATACAGGTTCGACACAGAAATCCGCCTGAGAAAATAAGGCTTGCCAGTGAGATAGAGGTTGGGATCTTATTTTATCGCGAATCGCCTGTTTTACTAAAGCATGATCTTCAGGTGCGAAAGAAGCACCTTTTTCCAGAATAATCGGCAAATCCAGCAATTGTGCCAGACCTTGCATGAATTGAGGCTCCAAACTGCCTACTGACAAATAGCGATTATCCTGAGTCTGATAATAGTCATAAAAGGTACCGCCATTTAAGTAACCGGATTCAATCTGCTGGTGCTGATTACCCGCCAGACTGGCAGAAGCTGCCATATTATTTAATGTCGCCGCGCAATCGGTCATGGAAATATCAATATATTGTCCTTGACCACTGCTCTGCCGCTCAATCACCGCTGCCAGAATGGCAACCAGCGCATGCATAGAGCCACCCGCGACATCGGCAATCTGGATTCCCATTGCCGGTGGTCCGCTTTCGATCCGGCCACTATGTCCGGCAATCCCAGATAAAGCCAAATAGTTAATATCATGCCCTGCCCGATCTTTATAAGGGCCAGTCTGACCATAACCAGTAATCGAGCAATAAATTAAGCGTGGATTGAGCGCACTGAGTGTTGAATAATCCAGGCCAAGCCGTTGCATCACACCTGGGCGAAATTGCTCTACGACAATGTCATAATCTGCAATTCGGGATTTGATTTGTTCAATATGTTCGGGATTCTTTAAATCCAGTGCGACAGAATGTTTGTTTCTGTTCAGATAATTATGCGTTGTGGCCTGTCCATGTGCAAAAGGTGGCATTAAACGTACCAGATCAGGACGTGTGGGTGATTCAATATGCACAACTTCTGCACCCATGTCTGCAAGATATAATGTGGCAAATGGACCAGGTAATAATGTAGAAAAATCTAATATTTTCAAACCTTTTAATGCATATGACATTGGAGTTATTACTCTATTTATATCGCTTTTTGCCTCATCATAAGAACATAAATGCCCAAAAACAATGTCATGTTCAGCCATTTACCTTGATAGTTTCGGCAATTTAACATGTAAGAAAATGGTAATTGGATTCTTGTAAATTGCCATTGATTTTTTATTTTTTGTCATTTAGGTCAAATATTAGTGAACATTAAAGAGACTGAAGGATTAAACATGAGTCGTGATACGATCAGTATCCATTTCGTCAATGCAGCCTTATACGGCGTTAAGCGCCTGGGCATGGATGTCGATACTTTATTGTCTCACGTTGGGATTGAAGCCGAGCTTCTGCATCAGCCCAAGGCCCGTATTTCGCCTGAACAATATACCCGTTTTATCAAGATGCTCTGGATGGTGACTCAGGACGAACATGTCGGTTTTGACAAGCAGCCGCGTCGTCTTGGCACTTTCGCGATTATGTGTCAGCTGATTATTCATGCCAAAACACTGGGCGATGCACTCGAGCTTTCTTCTCAATTCTACAAACTCTTTGGTGATGACTGGTCTGTAACCCTGGAACGTGACAAGCATGAAGCGCGCCTGGTTCCCCTGATCCCAAATTCGATGGATCCGGAACACTTTATTACTGAAAGTATGTTGATGATCTGGCATGGTCTGGCATCGTGGTTAATTGAACGTCGTCTGCCGCTGGAACGTGTACATTTCAGCTACCCTCGCCCTGCGCATGCAGATGAATACGATGCGCTGTTCTTTGCACCTGTGATGCAGTTCGATATGCCGCGTACTGAAATTACCTTTGCAGCGGATTATCTGGATTTGCCAATTCGCCAGAATGAAGAAACTCTGGAAGAATTCCTGAAAGCAGCACCTGCTCAACTTCTCGTTAAATTTAAAAATACCAACTCGCTGACTTCGCGGATCCGGGATGTATTGAAGAGCCAGATCGGTGAAGAAATGCCGACCTTAAACGATGTTGCATCGATGCTCTATCTATCCCCACAAACCCTGCGTCGCCGTCTTGCTGCCGAAGGCAAGAGCTATCAGGGCGTGAAAGATGCGCTACGTCGCGATGCTGCGATTCACCTGTTATTGAATCCGGATTTAACGTTGGAAGACGTGGCACAACAGGTGGGCTTTAGTGAAACCAGCACTTTCCACCGTGCTTTCAAAAAATGGACAGGGGTAACACCAGGCCTATACCGTCAGTTACACGGTTACCATTAAAAACCTTGCTCTAAAAATGTATACTTGAAAAGTATCGTTTATTAAGCGCTACAAGCCCCTAGCCCAAGCTCCAGACTTGGGCTTTTTTATGCCCGCTTTTTAATCCATCAAGACTGACCAAATTGCTCAAATGATCTGGTCCGTTCTCGTCATTGCACTTCAAGATTTAATCATTACACTCGAAGCATTAGAACAATTTCAGTAAAGCAAGAAAAGGATATTGTATGAGCGAGGCCTATATTATTGATGCCATTCGCACGCCACGCGGAAAGGGAAAAAAAGACGGATCATTACATGAAGTTAAACCAATTAGTTTACTGACTACGCTCTTAAATGAACTGAAAGAACGCCATAACCTGGATACATCTCAGGTGGATGATATTGTGCTGGGCTGTGTGACTCCAATCGGTGATCAGGGTGCAGACATTGCCAAAACTGCTGCAATTGCCGCAGGCTGGGACAATGATGTGGCTGGCGTTCAGATCAACCGTTTCTGTGCTTCGGGTCTGGAAGCTGTAAATCTGGCAGCACAAAAAGTTCGTTCAGGCTGGGAAGATCTGGTCGTTGCGGGTGGTGTTGAATCCATGTCTCGCGTTCCGATGGGTTCTGATGGCGGCCCGTGGGCATTAGATCCTGAAACCAATATGGCTTGCGATTTTATTCCACAAGGCATAGGGGCTGACCTGATCGCGACCATTGATGGTTATAGTCGTGCAGATGTAGATCAATTCGCCGAGCAATCACAAAAGAAAGCGGCAGCAGCCCAAGCGAATGGTTATTTTGATAAATCTATTATTCCAGTGAAAGATAAAGCTGGCGTCGTGATTCTAGACAAAGATGAATTTATTAAACCAACAACAACTGCAGAAGGCTTAAGTGTATTAAAGCCAAGTTTTGCAACGATGGGCCAGATGGGCTTTGATGCTATCGCTCTACAGAAATATCCGGAAGTAGGCTTTGTAAACCATGTACACCATGCGGGTAATTCTTCAGGCATTGTGGATGGTGCAGCAGTCGTATTACTTGCCTCCGAACAGGCAGTCCAACAGCAAAATCTCAAGCCACGCGCCAAGGTATTGGCAACGGCACTGGTTGGTGCCGATCCAACCATTATGCTGACCGGCCCTGCCCCGGCTGCACGTAAGGCTTTAGCCAAAGCTGGACTCACCATTGATGACATCGATCTGTTTGAAGTCAATGAAGCTTTCGCTGCTGTGGTGATGCGCTTTATCAATGAAATGAAAGTTGATCCTGCCAAAGTCAATGTCAATGGGGGTGCCATTGCCATGGGACATCCACTCGGTGCGACCGGCGCCATGATTCTAGGCACTTTACTGGATGAACTGGAACGTCAAGGTAAGAAACGTGGACTGGCTACCCTGTGTGTGGGTGGTGGTATGGGCATCGCAACCATTATTGAGTTGGTATAAGGAGATCAGCATGAGCGCAATTCAATATCAAAAAACTGAAGATCACATTGTCATTCTGACCTTTGATTCTCCGAACCAGTCCGCCAATACCATGAATGCCGACTTTCGCGCGGCTCTGGAAGAAGTCGTTGCCCAGTTACAGGCTGATGAACAGATTGCCGGAATTATTTTCCGATCAGCTAAAAAAACGTTCTTTGCTGGCGGTGATCTGGATGAGTTAATTCAGGCGACGCCTGAACATGCCACGGAATTCTTCAATATGATTGAAGACATGAAAGCCAAACTGCGTTATATAGAAACGCGTGGCATTCCAGTAGTGGCAGCTTTAAATGGCACCGCACTCGGTGGTGGCTGGGAAATCGCTTTATGTGCCCATCATCGTATTGCGTTGAATGATGCCAAAACCAAGTTTGGTTTGCCTGAAGTCACTTTAGGCTTGCTGCCAGGCGGTGGTGGTATTGTCCGTATGGTTCGTCTGCTAGGCCTGCAAAATGCCTTACCTTTGCTGACGGAAGGCAAACAGTTCGGTGTAGAAAAAGCCAAGTCTTTGGGACTGGTACATGACACCGCTGAATCGCTAGATGAATTACTTGAAAAATCTGTAGCCTGGATTAAACAACATCCGCACTCCCAACAGCCTTTTGATGTAAAAGGTTACAAAATTCCGGGAGGCTCTCCTTCTTCGCCTGCCGTCGCACAGATGCTTGCCATTGCTCCTGCGATGCTGCGTGATAAAACCAAGGGCTGCTATCCAGCTCCTGAAGCCATTTTATCCGCTGCGGTTGAAGGCGCTCAGGTTGATGTTGATACTGCATTGAGAATTGAGTCGCGTTATTTCACCTATCTCGCCACTGGCCAGATTTCCAAGAACATGATCGGTACATTCTGGCATGGCATGAATGCCATCAAGTCGGGTGCCAGCCATCCTAAAGACTTTGCGCCATGGAAAGCTACTAAAGTAGGTATTTTGGGCGCAGGCATGATGGGTGCAGGTATTGCCTATGTCACTGCCAGCAAAGGCATTCAGGTGGTGCTGAAAGATATTTCGGTCGAAGCTGCTGAAAAAGGCAAAGCCTATAGTCAGAAATTATTAGATAAAAAAGTGGCTCAAGGCCGCTTAACAGCTGAAAAACGTGACCAGATTTTAAGTCTGATTCACACCACAACAGAAGCAGCAGATTTGCAAGGCTGTGACCTGATCATTGAAGCAGTATTTGAAAATCAGGAACTCAAAGCCAAAGTTACTCAGGAAGCAGAGCAATATTTATCAGCCAACGGTGTAATGGCCTCTAATACCTCGACTCTACCCATCAGTGACTTGGCTCAAGCCTCTCAAAATCAGGCGAATTTTATCGGTCTGCATTTTTTTAGTCCAGTCGACAAAATGCAACTGGTCGAGATCATTAAGGGAAAAAATACTTCAGCAGAAACACTGGCCAAGGCATTTGACTATGTGCAGCAAATTGGCAAGCTACCGATTGTAGTGAATGACAGCCGTGGCTTCTTTACTAGCCGTGTCTTTGGCACCTTTGTACAGGAAGGATTACGTTTGCTTGCCGAAGGTGTGCATCCAGCTCGTATTGAAATGGCTGCGCTGAAAGCCGGTATGCCAGTCGGACCACTTGCTATTCAGGATGAAGTCTCTCTGACGCTTTCTGAGCATGTAGCTGCAGAAAGCCGTAAGGCTCTGGCTACACAAGGCAAAGAACGTCCAAGCACCGATGCGGATGCCGTGATTCAAACCATGATTCATGAGTTTAACCGTAAAGGCAAAGCTGCTGGTGCAGGTTTTTATGACTATCCTGAAGGGGGCAAAAAGCAGCTATGGTCTGGCTTGGAGCATTGGTATAAAGAAGTGGATATTTCTGAACAGGAAATGATAGACCGCTTCCTGTTTGTTCAAGCCCTCGATACTGTGCGCTGTCTGGAAGAAGGTGTGCTGGAGTCAGTGGTCGATGCGAATATCGGGTCAATCTTTGGAATTGGTTTTGCCGCCTGGACGGGAGGTGCTGTGCAGTTCTTGAACCAGTATGGTTTAACCAAAGCCTTGAATCGTGCTGAAATCTTGGAACGTAAATATGGCGAACGTTTCAAAGCGCCACAGTTACTCAAACAGAAAGTTGCTGAAGGTCAGCGCTTTTAAAAACTGAATCTAGAAAAAAGGGGAGCAAATGCCACTGCTGTCCCATAGTTTGCTTTAAATAAAAAAACCTGAGTCCTAACAGTTAAAATATGAGTGCAAACAAACACTTTAACGACCAGGATTCAGGTTTTGTCACATCAGAATACCGTATTTCATGA
>NZ_VOZV01000058.1:0-9159 GCF_013419565.1 Acinetobacter sp. YH12072
GGCCAGGCCTCAGCATTTTATTATGGTGATCCCCTGGGCGAAATGCGCCTGGTAAGCAGAGTTTTTGAAATGTAAGGCCTTTGAATAAGACAAAAGGCTGCCTCATCGCTAACTTTGCAACAGTGCCAGTTTTATTACGAACGTGTTTTGGGTGGACAACGGAAAACATATTTCATCGAAAGACCAAAAAAAGAAAAAACACTTCCTGTTGTGATGAGTGAAGAAGAAACCATTCGGGTACTACGCGCTATTGAAAACGTGAAACACAAGGCTATTCTGATGACTATTTATTCGGCAGGTTTGCGCATTTCTGAATGTATAAACCTGAAAATAAAAGACATTGACTCCAAGCGCATGCAAATTCGTATAGAACAGTCAAAAGGAAAAAGAGATCGTTATACCATTTTATCTGAGAAAACATTAATTATTTTAAGAACATACTTTATGGAATATAAACCAAAAGATTATTTATTTGAAGGTCAAAAAGGTGGCGCATACTCAAGCCGAAGTATTCAAAACATTTTTAAAGCAGCTGTTTTAAAAGCAAAGATTCAAAAGGAAGTTACTGTACATACCTTACGACATAGCTTTGCAACGCATTTGCTTGAGAATGGTACGAGTTTACGTTATATTCAATCGTTGTTAGGTCATTCAAGCAGTAAAACAACTGAGGTTTATACACATATTACCACCAAGGGAATGGAACAATTAAAAAGTCCGATGGATTTGTTAGATATATAGAAAGGATTTGTATATTTGAGCAAAACTTAACAAAAAGCACTATGAATATAAATCCTTTTGAGAGAGTAGAAACGAACGGTAAACGGTTGAAAACGGATTTGTCACTGATAATGAAAGGTTTAGCAAAATAAGATATAGTGGATATATACGCCATTTGGCGTATAGCCACTTGTTATGTGCCATTTTTGAATGACAATGCGAATAGATACAGACAAACAAATGAATTTACTTAGTGATAAGAACGTTGCAATAATTGGTGGTGGACCCGTTGGACTGACTATGGCAAAATTATTACAGCAAAACGGCATAGACGTTTCAGTTTACGAAAGAGACAACGACCGAGAGGCAAGAATTTTTGGTGGAACCCTTGACCTACACAAAGGTTCAGGTCAGGAAGCAATGAAAAAAGCGGGATTGTTACAAACTTATTATGACTTAGCCTTACCAATGGGTGTAAATATTGCTGATGAAAAAGGCAATATTTTATCCACAAAAAATGTAAAGCCCGAAAATCGATTTGACAATCCTGAAATAAACAGAAATGACTTAAGGGCTATCTTGTTGAATAGTTTAGAAAACGACACGGTTATTTGGGATAGAAAACTTGTTATGCTTGAACCTGGTAAGAAGAAGTGGACACTAACTTTTGAGAATAAACCGAGTGAAACAGCAGATTTGGTTATTCTTGCCAATGGTGGAATGTCGAAAATAAGGAGCTTTGTTACCGACACGCAAGTTGAAGAAACCGGTACTTTCAACATCCAAGCTGATATTCTTCAACCGGAAATAAACTGTCCCGGATTTTTTCAGCTATGCAACGGCAACCGATTAATGGCGGGACATCAGGGCATTTTATTGTTTGCCAATCCCAATAATAATGGTGCATTGTATTTAGGAATTAGTTTTAAAACGCCCGATGAATGGAAAAATAAAATTCCCTTAGATTTTCAGGACAGAAACAGCGTTGCCGATTTTTTATTGAAAAGATTTTCCAAATGGAGTGAAGTTTACAAACAATTAATACGTTCGGTATCAACATTTCAATGCTTGCCCACAAGGAAATTTCCTTTGAACAATGATTGGAAAAGTAACCGTCCATTACCCATAACAATGATTGGCGATGCTGCTCATTTGATGTCGCCTTTTGCAGGACAGGGTGTAAATACGGGATTATTGGATGCTTTGATATTGTCTGAAAACCTTACAAACGGAGAATTTACAAGTATTGAAAATGCCATCGAAAACTACGAACAACAAATGTTTGTTTATGCAAAAGATACGCAGGACGAATCGACAGAAAACGAAACCGAAATGTTTAGTCCCAATTTTTCGTTTCAAAAATTATTGAATCTATAAACAGTAAGAAAAAACGGCTACTAACAAGCAGTTTTGCAATAGTGGGGCAGAAGTGCAAAATTGAACTTGTGTGCTTCTATCAACTTTTGTACATTAGCTGCCAGTTTAAGATGGGTGCATTTGAGTATGCCCAAAGGAGCCCGCAAGTATGCGCAGGACGAAGCCAGTAGCCGCGCCGATGGTGGCGCGGGTCTATCTGCGCGTCAGCACCGACGCGCAGGACTTGGAACGCCAAGAGGCGATCACTACGGCCGCGAAGGCCGCCGGCTACTACGTCGCCGGCATCTACCGTGAGAAGGCATCCGGCGCACGCGCCGACCGGCCTGAGCTGCTGCGCATGATCGGCGACCTACAGCCCGGCGAGGTGGTCATTGCCGAGAAGATCGACCGCATCAGCCGCCTACCTTTGCCCGAGGCCGAGCGCCTGGTGGCCTCGATACAGGCCAAAGGCGCACGCCTGGCCGTCCCTGGCGTGGTCGATCTATCCGACCTGGCGGCCGAGGCCCAGGGCGTCGCCAAGATCGTGCTGGAAGCCGTGCAGATCATGCTTTTTCGCCTGGCCTTGCAGATGGCCCGCGACGACTACGAGGACAGGCGCGAACGCCAGCGCCAAGGCATTGAGTTGGCCCGCCAGGCCGGGCGGTACAAGGGCCGCCGTGCTGATCCGAAGCGCCGCGCCCAAGTTGTCGCGCTGCGCAAGTCCGGCTACAGCATCAACAAGACCGCCGAGCTGGCCGGGTACAGTGCGGCCCAGGTGAAACGGATATGGGCCGAGGTCAGCCAGGCCGAAGCGAAGCAGCACGGCGCGTTCGTGGAGGACGCATTGACGGAAGCCGATGCCCTGGCCGCTGTCGGCCAGGATGAGCGCCAGGAGGAAAGGGCATGAAGAAGCCGAACCAAGACGACGAGCCGTTTTTCATCACCGAGGAGATTGCGGCCGAAATGATCGCCGGCGGCTATGAGTTCGAGCTGCCGCCCATTCCTTGCACCATCCGCCTACGCGACGTGCTGGAGCGCATGACCGATGCTGAGCTAGCATTGCAGCCGGGCGAGATCGCCGACCAGGAGCGTGAACGCTGCCGGCGCAAGCCGTGTTCAACCTCATGATCTGGTCATGGTATTTTTCATGGCACTGAGCCTGATAGTTCTTGCAAATTGTTGTCACTAAAGGGTTTTGTGTGCTTGTTTACAATCGAGTGGGAGTGACGGGCACTGGCTGGCAATGTCTAGCAACGGCAGGCATTTCGGCTGAGGGTAAAAGAACTTTCCGCTAAGCGATAGACTGTATGTAAACACAGTATTGCAAGGACGCGGAACATGCCTCATGTGGCGGCCAGGACGGCCAGCCGGGATCGGGATACTGGTCGTTACCAGAGCCACCGACCCGAGCAAACCCTTCTCTATCAGATCGTTGACGAGTATTACCCGGCATTCGCTGCGCTTATGGCAGAGCAGGGAAAGGAATTGCCGGGCTATGTGCAACGGGAATTTGAAGAATTTCTCCAATGCGGGCGGCTGGAGCATGGCTTTCTACGGGTTCGCTGCGAGTCTTGCCACGCCGAGCACCTGGTCGCTTTCAGCTGTAAGCGTCGCGGTTTCTGCCCGAGCTGTGGGGCGCGGCGGATGGCCGAAAGTGCCGCCTTGCTGGTTGATGAAGTACTGCCTGAACAACCCATGCGTCAGTGGGTGTTGAGCTTCCCGTTTCAGCTGCGTTTCCTGTTTGCCAGCCGGCCCGAGATCATGGGGTGGGTGCTGGGCATCGTTTACCGCGTCATTGCCACGCACCTGGTCAAGAAAGCGGGCCATACCCACCAAGTGGCCAAGACGGGCGCGGTCACCCTGATCCAGCGTTTTGGATCGGCGCTCAATCTGAATGTTCACTTCCACATGCTGTTTCTCGACGGTGTGTATGTCGAGCAATCCCACGGCTCAGCGCGTTTCCGCTGGGTCAAGGCGCCGACCAGCCCAGAGCTCACCCAGCTGACGCACACCATCGCCCACCGGGTGGGTCGCTATCTGGAACGGCAAGGCCTGCTGGAACGGGATGTCGAAAACAGCTATCTGGCCTCGGATGCGGTGGATGACGACCCGATGACACCCCTGCTGGGGCACTCGATCACTTACCGTATCGCTGTCGGTTCACAGGCGGGGCGAAAGGTGTTCACTTTGCAAACTCTGCCGACCAGTGGTGATCCGTTCGGTGACGGGATTGGCAAGGTAGCCGGGTCCAGCCTGCACGCCGGCGTGGCGGCCAGGGCCGATGAACGCAAGAAGCTCGAACGGCTGTGCCGGTACATCAGCCGCCCGGCGGTATCCGAGAAGCGGCTGTCGTTAACACGAGGCGGCAACGTGCGCTACCAGCTCAAGACGCCGTACCGGGACGGCACCACGCACGTCATTTTCGAACCATTGGATTTCATTGCAAGGCTGGCCGCCCTGGTACCGAAGCCCAGAGTCAACCTAACCCGCTTCCACGGGGTGTTCGCACCCAACAGTCGGCACCGGGCGTTGGTCACGCCGGCAAAACGGGGCAGGGGCAACAAGGTCAGGGTGGCTGATGAACCGGCAACACCAGCACAACGGCGAGCGTCGATGACATGGGCGCAACGGCTCAAGCGTGTTTTCAATATCGACATCGAGACCTGCAGCGGCTGCGGCGGCGCCATGAAAGTCATCGCCTGCATTGAAGACCCTATAGTGATCAAGCAGATCCTTGATCACCTGAAGCACAAAGCCGAAACCAGCGGGACCAGGGCGTTACCCGAAAGCCGGGCGCCACCGGCTGAGCTGCTCCTGGGTCTGTTTGACTGACGAGCCTGAAGGCCAACGATACCAATCAAAATGCTGCGTTCACAGCGCCGCGGCAGGGATCCGCCGTGCTGGTTGTCGGAAAAGGAGCCGCTAGTGGGAAAGAGGAGGGTAAATTTTCAGCGTTGCTGGCTCCCCGTCAGCCGGATTGGGTTGCATCGCAGGGGTGTCGAAAGAGTCAACTGCGGTCCAAAGCTGTTGGACTTGGGTGAAAAGGGCGTTTATTCTTCCTATACGTGAACCGCATCCTACGGAATGAGTAACCCTTGCCCTATTGTGAGTAGAACGTCGTATAATTCAAACGAAAGCAGTTAATAGGTATGAAATATCACAGCACAAAAGAGCGACAGGACATGTTTAGATGATGTTATTATAAAATAATAACATCATGGATGAATAAAAAATAATTTTCTATCTTTACAACTATGTTATACTTCTATGATAAGGCTATGATGGCAAAGCCTTGGTTTTCCTAATCAAATAGTCGCCGAGATGGCTTCAATGCGACAGTAGGTCTACTGTCTCACAATTAATTCATGTATCAGATTTTTGTTCCCTGATGGGAAGTGTTATCCATACGAAAAGAATATGGGTAAAGTGTTACACCTGTATATGACATTCAGAATGTCCTGTCGGGGGAACTGGTACCAATTTAATAAAAGAAAACAGTATAGAAATGACAATCGAAGATATGCAAACATTAGCCCTAGAGCATGGGCTGAGAATTTCGGAAGAGATGAGCGTCAATGAGATGGGCATCGACTTTAGAGTTGCCTTTGTAAAGGAAGTAAACGGTGAGAACTGGGTACTCCGTATACCTCGAAGAAGCGATATGCTTGAACAAATCGAAAATGAAAGTAGAATATTGGATTTAGCCAAAAGAAACCTGTCGATCAATGTCCCTGATTGGAAAATTGTATCGGAGCGCCTAATAGCCTACCCTTTACTGGAGGATGCGCCTGCTCTGACATTCGATGCGATAACACATGAGGTTTCTTGGAACATAGATCGCGATAGCATAGCTTATGTGGAGTCTCTGGCAAAATCATTGGCCGAATTACATCGTATTACAGCTGACGATGTGAGAAAGAGCAACTTGAAAATAATGACTCCAAGTGAATTGAGGACCGAAATAGCTGACCGTATCCACTTGGTGAAATCTGAGATAGGTATCAGCGAGCCGTTGGAAAACAGATACCGTAGATGGTTGGACAATGACCCTTTGTGGCCTGAATTCACTTGTTTCATCCATGGCGATCTCTATGCAGGGCATGTCTTAACCTCGAAGGAAGGTAAGACCTCTGGTATCATAGATTGGTCTACTGCGCATATGGGTGATCCTGCACTGGACTTTTCTGGTCACGTATCGGTTTTTGGAGAGGATAGCCTGAAGAGTTTGATAACGGAGTATGCTAAACAAGGCGGAACGATATGGGATAGGCTCTACGAACAATCTATAGAGAGGGCTGCTGCAGCTCCATTAGCATATGGCGCTTTTGCGGTAGAGTGCAACGACGATAATCATATCAATGCCGCCAGAGCAGCCTTAGGTATTGTTCAATAAAATGATGTGAGGATACTTTTTTGGTGGTGTATCAAAAAGTATGCTAAAAAAAAGCAGATTGAATTTTGATAAAATAGAGAAATGCAAATAACTCTAGAAATCAAATGTCCAACCTGCCTCAGTGACAGTATAAAGAAAAATGGCATCAAAGTAGATGGGAAACAGAACTACCAATGCAAAGACTGCAAACGTCAGTTTATTGGTGACCATGCTCTGAGCTATCTAGGATGTAATTCTGGCATTACTCGTAAAATATTACAGTTAATGGTCAGAGGCAGCGGTATACGAGATATCGCTGAAGTTGAGCGCATTAGTATCGGTAAAGTCTTACGGACTTTAACTGAATCGGCCTATCAAATTCAGCCTAAACAAAGTCATTATGAATCTCTCGAAGTAGATGAATTCTGGACTTTTGTTGGAAATAAAAATAATAAACAATGGCTTATTTACGCTTACCATCGAGAAACAGGTGAGATTGTTGCTTATGTTTGGGGTAAGAGAGATTTAGCTACAGTCCAAAGGTTGAAGACAAAGCTTAAACAATTAGGTATTCACTACACCCGAATTGCAAGTGATCATTGGGACAGTTTCATCACTGCTTTTAAAAACTGCAAGCAAAGTATTGGTAAGTTTTTTACTGTAGGAATTGAAGGTAATAATTGCAAAATAAGGCATCGAATAAGGCGTGGTTTTAGAAGAAGTTGTAATTTCTCCAAAAAGCTTGAAAACCATTTTAAAGCCTTCGACTTAACCTTCTTTTACATCAATAATGGCTTCATTTAATGTCAGCATACTTTTTAAAACACCACCACTTTTTTAAATGCTAAAATAGGAGTTCGATTGGTGCCACTTAAGAGTATCATTGATTTCTATTTTAGCCAGTATCCTCCACTTTTAGGAGCTCCTCGAAACTCGATTTTATGATCATCTCTTAAGATTTTGAGCCACCGCTCTACTATCTTGACAGGAACTAATAGCTCGTTTACTAAAAATGGTGCACGCTTTCCTGGATTAGTTCTTATCTGATTAAATAGTAGATTTACTCCCTCACTTACTCCCTCATTAGATTCGAAAAGTAGCTTTGATGAGACAATAACTCGAAAACCGTGCTGGAAATTTTCAAAGACAGGGGGACGCAGACCATAGGATGCGAAGCCTTCTTGGATTCGTTTGATGCCTGACCCATATTTTTCAATAAAATGCGCTTCTTTGAACGTGGCAGATATCCTTTTATTGCGCGCCCATGGCGAGTAATCTTCACGAAGAAGCTGATCAATCGTTAAGTTATCAGCTAAACCACCTGGATTGAAAAACTCTATGGAATTGTAATACACCCTGATTATGGAATCGGCAAATTAATTTGGACTTGGGTGAAAAGGGCGTTTATTCTTCCTATTACGTTGTCGGCAGCGGGCCAAAAAGGAATACGTCCATGCCCATCGAGGTGAAACCGGCTGTGAGCGCGGGTTCAAGCATATAGCCCGACAGGCGCGTATCCTTGCCGATCACGACACGATGGCGGTGGTCACCGCGACGAAAGACACGGCCAGCCGCCATGCCGACGCGCAAGGCGGTTTCCGCCGTCATCGCGCCTTCGTTGGCTTTGCCACGAATACCGTCTGTGCCGAAATATTTGCGCACCATAAGGTCGATTATCCTGTCGTCGGGTCGCCCTCAAAGGGGACATGCCTGCTGAACCGCGAATATAGAGAAATATCCCGAATGTGCAGTTAACGAATTCTTGCGGTTTCTTTCAGCGCCGCCAATACCGCCAGCCCGTCGCGCAAGGGGCGCGGCTCGTGTGTGCGGATGAAGTCAGCTCCACCTGCGGCGGCGGCAAGCTCTGCAGCGAGTGTCGCGGCCCCGACATCCCCCGGACCACGGCCTGTGAGCGCGCGCAGAAAGGATTTGCGCGAAACAGACAGAAGCACCGGCAAATCGAAGCGCAGCCGCAATTCATCGAACCGCGCCAGCACCGAGAGCGAGGTTTCGGGAGCAGCCCCCAGAAAAAACCCCATGCCGGGATCAAGGACAAGGCGGTTGCGTTTGATACCGGCACCCGTCAGCGCCGCGATGCGCGCGTCAAAGAACGCCGCAATGTGATCCATGATGTCGCCAGCGGGTGCCTCGCGCCGATCTGCCTGCCCGTCTTGCACCGAATGCATAACGACGAGTTTGGCAGATGATTTCGCCAATTGCGGATAGAACGCAGCGTCTGGAAAACCGCGAATATCATTGAGATAGGCCACACCACGCGACAAGGCATAGGCTTGCGTCGCGGGTTGATAACTGTCGAGCGAGACGGGAATGCCATCTGCCTTGAGCGCGTCCAGCACCGGCGCGATACGCGCGATTTCTGTGTCGGACGAAACAGGCGCGGCGTCGGGATTGCTGGATGCCGGACCGAGGTCGATCACATCTGCCCCCTCGGCCATCAGCTTACGCGCCTGCGCAATGGCTGCGTCTGGCGCCAGATACCGGCCTCCATCGGAGAAACTGTCCGAGGTTATGTTGACGATGCCGAAAATGATGAGCGATTTATTCATGGGGGCTTCTATAATAATCTCTGTACACGACAAAAATAGATAACTCATTGAAATAATGTCACAATAATTGTTTTCTAACGACGAATACTATGACACATCTCAATGAGTTATATCTTATCTTAAACAAATCTCTAAAATGGAACA